>JACPNY010000009.1 GCA_016185255.1 Pseudomonadota bacterium | reverse complement strand
GGAGGAATCGCTTCCAGGCGTGTCAATCAGCACAAACTGTTTAGAGGACAACTGGGCGAGGGCATTTTCAAGATTTTGTTGGTCTTCTTGAATACCGGCCTCTCTTGAAGGGTTTTGACTAAGCAAAATGGGAATGTGTTCCGAAAGGGGTAAGGGAGTTTTACTAGAAGTGAGTTTACGATTTTCCATATAACGAGTGAGCGTTCCTTGGCGGGCATCCACGTCAATGCTACCAACGGAAAAGCCCATACGGAGAAGGCTTACGATCACGTGCATACTGACCGTTGATTTTCCCGTGCCTCCTTTTTCATTTCCAAGAACAATAATGTGCTGTTTTTGTGTCATAGTTTCCCTACCTTGTGAAATGGACAAGAGGTATGGTACAAGGAATTAGAGAGAATGACTAGAGGGTTGATTAAGTTAGCTTCCCGTGGCATTGCTTGTAGCGCTTTCCAGACCCACAAGGGCATGGCGCATTACGCGGTGTTTTGCTCCAGTCTTCGGGACCAACCATGGTCTTATCTCCATCTTCGGCAGGATCATAAGGATCTTCATGGTAGTTAAGCGTCATTTGTTGTTCTGCTTCAGGGGCAAAAATGTCAGAAACAACTTGTTCAGGGGTGGACTCCCCCATTTGGAGATGAGCTAAGACAGTCGTGACACTTTCGCGTAAGCGCACCAACATTTCTTGGAACATTTCAAAGGCTTCCCCCTTATACTCATTAAGAGGATCGCGCTGGCCATAGGCTCTCAGGTTAATCCCTTGACGTAAATGATCTAAGGACAGGAGGTGGTCTTTCCACTGTTGATCAAGAAGGCGTAAAAGCATGGATTTTTCAGCAATGCGTATCATCTCAGAGCCATAAGCTTTTTCTTTATGAGCCATGAGCTCAGCAACGGCGTGATGGATGCGGCTTTTAATTTCAGCGTCTGCAATGCCTTCTTCATGTGCCCATTCTTGAATAGGTAAATTAAGACCAAAGATGCGCAGACATTCTTCATGAAGAGCTGTGGTTTCCCATTGGTCTGCATAGGCATTTTCAGGGATAAACCGCATTACAAGTATGTCGATCACTTCTTCGCGCATAGAAACAATGAAATCATGTACATCAGACACTTCCATAATTTCACGACGTTGTTCATAAATAACCTTGCGCTGATCATTCATCACATCATCGTATTTAAGGAGTTGCTTGCGCATATCAAAGTTACGGGCTTCTACTTTTTGTTGAGCTTTTTCAAGGGCCTTGTTAATCCAAGGATGAATAATGGCTTCTCCTTCTTCAAGGCCAAGCTTTTGTAACCAACTATCAAGACGTTCTGAGCCGAAAATACGCATCAGGTCATCTTCGAGGGAGAGGAAGAATTTGGAGGCGCCAGGATCTCCTTGACGGCCTGAGCGGCCGCGTAGCTGGTTATCAATGCGGCGGCTTTCGTGACGTTCTGTGCCTAAGACAAAAAGGCCGCCAGCTTCTTTTGCAATAGCTGCATCGCGCACCACTTCCGCCTCAATTTCTTGGACCCGAATGGCTGCTTTTTCCGTGTCTTCTATGTGGGCCGTTTCCTCAGCAATGCGCATTTCCAAGTTTCCGCCAAGCTTAATATCTGTTCCTCTGCCGGCCATGTTGGTTGCAATGGTAACAGCTCCTGGTACACCTGCTTCAGCAATGATTTTAGCTTCTTGTTCGTGAAATTTCGCATTTAGGACGTTGTGAGGAATGTTCTTTTCTTTAAGAATACGAGAGAGTAGCTCTGATTTTTCAATACTTACCGTTCCCACAAGAATAGGTTGTTTGCGCGCTCGACACTCTTCGATGAGTTTGCCGATAGCTTCATATTTCTCCCTTGCCGTTCGATAAACTTCATCATCCATGTCTTTTCGGACGACGGGTTTATTCGTGGGAACCTCAAGAACTTCAAGCTTATAGATATCTGCGAATTCGGCCGCTTCCGTCATGGCTGTTCCGGTCATACCGGCAAGCTTAGGATAGAGGCGGAAATAGTTCTGATATGTAATTGACGCGAGAGTTTGGTTTTCTTGTTGAATTTCAACTTCTTCTTTTGCTTCGAGGGCTTGGTGAAGCCCTTCTGAATAGCGCCGACCCTCCATGACCCGGCCTGTGAATTCATCAATGATCATCACTTTGCCGTCTTTGATCATGTAATCCACATCGCGTGCAAAAAGCTTGTGAGCCTTGAGAGCTTGATTGACGTGGTGAACAACAGCGACGTTATGAACATCATAAAGGGTTTTGCCCCCTAAAAGATCAGCTTTTATTAAAAGTTGTTCAATATGTTCAATGCCTTGTTCTGTAAGAGTAACAGCGCGTGCTTTCTCATCCTTTTCATAGTCTTCTGGAAACAGATTGGGGATGAGTCTGTTGACTTGAACATAAAGGTCTGAGGAGTCTTCCGCAGGACCTGAGATAATGAGAGGAGTACGAGCTTCATCAACGAGGATGCTATCTACTTCATCCACAATGCCATAGTTGAATGGTCTTTGAACCATTTCCTCAAGGCGAAACTTCATATTATCGCGCAAATAATCAAAGCCAAGTTCATTGTTTGTGGCATAAGTGACATCAGCTTTATAAGCGATTTGCCGCTCTAGATCATCAAGGTTATGAACAATACATTCAACGGTAAGGCCTAAAAACTTATAGATAGCCCCCATCCATTCGGAGTCACGTTTAGCCAAGTAATCGTTGACGGTTACGACGTGAACGCCCTTTCCTTCAAGGGCATTGAGGTAGACAGGAAGAGTTGCAACAAGGGTTTTACCTTCACCCGTCTTCATTTCTGTAATCATTCCACGATGAAGGATAATTCCTCCTTTTAGCTGAACATCAAAATGGCGCATGCCAAGGGTACGCTTTGCAGCTTCTCTTACAACGGCAAAGGTTTCAGGCAGGAGATCCTCAAGAGTGGCTCCCTGTTTAAGGCGTTTGCGAAATTCTTCTGTTTTAGCCCGCAATGCTGCGTCTGTGAGTTTTTCCATACCCCCTTCAAAGGCATTGATTTTATCAACGATCTTATCAAGACCCTTTATATAGCGATCGTTGGCTGATCCAAAAATTTTCCGAAAAAGTGTTGTAAACATGGGGCCTCGTTTAATTTAATTTTTATAACCATACACTGAAATCCGCTTAAAAGCCAGATCTTCTTGATTTTGATCTTTTTTGTCGAGGCTCTGAATTCGAAGATTCAACCGGAACCAAGGTAATGGAGTTTGTAAACGTATCAACTTCTTTTAAAGTGACCTCAATGGGATCACCGAGGGTATATGTTTTGCGGTTGCGACGACCAATCAGGCGATGTTTACGTTCTTCATAAAGATAGAAATCTCCAGGTAAATAGGCCATAGGGATGAGGCCGTCGGCTCCGGAATGCTCAAGCGTGACGAACAGGCCAAAAGAGGTCACGCCACTAATGCTACCTTTAAACGTTTGGCCCACTTTATCTTTGAGGTAAAGTGTGACATAGCGTTCTGTTGCTGCTCGTTCAGCGGAGGCTGCACGTCTTTCTGTAGAAGAAACTTGCTCTCCAATAGCACCTAGGTCAGTGTCTTTAGGGAGGCCATCTTCTCCAAGTTTTAAAGAGGCAATTAAGCTTCGATGGACAATGATATCTGCGTATCGTCGGATAGGCGAGGTAAAGTGGCTATACTTTTTTAAACTTAACCCAAAGTGCCCAATATTTTCGGGATGGTAAAGAGCTTGCGCCTGGGTTCTGAGAGTAAGCTGGTTGATAAGCTCTTGATGAGGTGTTCCGTGAGCCGCCTTTAAAAGATGGAGAAAGGCCTGGGGAGTGATGGCTTGAGATTTAGGGAAAGAAAAGCCGAGTCCCTCCACAAGCTCACGAAAAACAAATATCTTCTCTGGATTAGGCACATCATGAATGCGGTAAATACACGGAGCTTTGAGAGCTTCCAATTGTTGCGCTGCAGCCACGTTGGCAAGAATCATAAATTCTTCAATGAGGCGGTGGCTGTCGAGACGAGGACGCGGAAAAATGTCTTGAATATGGCCTGCTTCATCCAAAATGACTTGTTTCTCTGGAATTTCAAGATCAAGTGTTCCTCGAAATTCTCGGGCTTTTTTCAGTAAATCATATGCCCCATAAAGAGGCTTAATGATAGACTTGAGAAGAGGAGTGGTATGCTCATCCAGATTTCCATCAATGGCCTTTTGCACTTGAGTGTAGGTGAGGCGCTCTACGGATCGCATAACACCTCTTACGAACTGATAGCTTTTTAAGCGGCCTTTCTTATCGAGCCAGAGATTGACGGCAAAACATGCTTTATCTTCCCGAGGTCTTAAGGAACATAGGTCATTGGACAAGGCTTCAGGAAGCATGGGGACAACCCTATCGGGAAAATAGACGGAATTTCCCCGGTTGTATGCTTCCTTATCAAGGGCACCCCCAGGTTTTACATAAAAAGCAACGTCTGCAATAGCGACCATCAAATGCCAGCCTTTTTCTGGATCCTCATGGGCCCAGACCGCATCATCAAAGTCGCGGGCATCTTCTCCGTCAATGGTCACAAAAGGAATGGACCTTAAATCTTCACGTCCCTCAAGGGAAAGAGAGCGGACACTTTCTGCTTCGTGTAGGGTAGCTTCCGAAAACTCATGAGGAATTCCTTGTTCATAAATAGAGATCAAACTAATAACCCTCGGATCTTCAAGTGTTCCTAAGCTCTTTAGAACGGAAGCTTGTTTGGGGCCTTGTTGTTGAGAAAATTCTGCGAGCACAACCTCTCCTTCCTTAACGGAAGAGTGAACGTCAAGGGGCGTTAGCTCATCTTGACGCCGTCTGTCACAAGGTTGGAGATAAAGCTTCCCACGGGTCTTTATCACCATTCCCACCCATTTTTGAGGTGTTACGATCATTTTTTTGAGAAGACGTGCGGTATAATATCCATCCGGGTGACGCTTAAGGCGAACCAACAGACGATCGCCAGGATTAACCTGGGCAACTCCTTTATCTGTTAAGAGGAGGGGGAGCTCACTGTCATGCTCCACAGGAGTGAGTAAAATTTCTCCGTCTTCAGAGAGGTCAGGAGAGACAGTAACTAAGATAACGGGTGGCAAATGGGTGCGGGAGTGGACTTTCTTTTTATGACCTCGTGCAATGAGTCCTTCTTCGGCCAGTTTTTTAAGAAGGGTTTTGAGCCACACGCGATCCAGGCCTTTTAAATTAAAGGCACGCGCAATCTCTCGCTTTCCCACTTTTGTGGAGGACGTGTTAATAAACTCAAGGATTTCTTGAGGTGTGGGGAGATGTTTATCCTTTTTTGCCACGACCTGTTTTCCGTGGAGGGGCGGCTTTCTTTGCTTCAATGAGTTCTACCGCTCTCTCTAAATCAACGGTGAGTACATCATCTGTCTTTTTCAAGGAAACAAACATACTCCCAATTTTCACATAGGGTCCAAAGCGCCCAATGGCGGCGGTAATCATCTCCTTTGTGTCAGGGTGAAGGCCGATCTCGCGCGGGAGGGAGCCCAAAGATACAGCTTCTTCCAATGTGATTGTTTCAGGAGAGGATCCTGTTGGCAAGGAGACTCGTTTAGGCTTTTCCTTCTTTGACGTGGCTTCGCCCCACTGGATATAAAATCCATAGGGTCCTTTCTTGACCTTAAGGTGAAGTCCCGATGTGGGATCATTCCCCAGCAATCTTTCAAAGGGTTCTTCTTGAGATGTCTCTTCTCCTTCTTCTCCCGTAATAAGAGGGCGAGTGTAGTTGCACGTGGGGTATTCCGAACAGCCAATGAAAGCCCCAAACTTGCTTAAGCGGAGTCCTAATGTTCCTTTTTCACAGCGGGGGCAGATGTGGGGATCTTTGCCGTCTGCGGTAGGAGGGAAGAGAAATGAATCCAGGTCCTTTTGAAGTTGTTCGAGGACTTCCTGGATTTTAAGTTGTTTTGCTTCATCTGTTGCGGTGTGAAAAGGGGTCCAAAATTGACTTAAAACGTCTTTCCAAAAAAGGTCGCCGTTTGAGATTTCATCCAGTTGTTCTTCAAGTTGGGCTGTAAAATCATATTCCACATAGGTACGGAAATAGTTCAACAAAAAAGCCGTGACGATGCGCCCGCGATCCTCTGGAATCAAAGCTTTCTTCTCATTGCGCACATAGCCGCGTTCCTGGAGAACTTGAATGGTTCGCGCATAAGTAGAAGGGCGCCCAATGCCCAGCTCTTCCATCTTCTTGATAAGACTTGCTTCCGTATAGCGGGGCGGAGGTTGAGTGAAGTGTTGCTCGGGAAGAATCTTTTGTTTTTCCACATTTTCTTTTTCTTGAAGGGGAGGCAAAATTTTATTGTCTTCTTCCTCCGTTTGATCCTCATCCAGGCTTTCGCGATAAAGAGTAAGAAAACCATCAAACACGAGGATAGACCCTGTGGCCCTCAGGATAATGTCTTTAGATTGAGACGCAACATCCACACTTGTTTGATCGAGTTCAGCACTGGCCATTTGGGAGGCCATCATGCGCTTCCAAATGAGCTCATAGAGGCGGAAGAGATCTTTATCTAAGGATTGAGAAATATCTTGAGGTTTTCGTGCAAGGTCCGTTGGCCGGATGGCTTCATGAGCTTCCTGGGCATTTTTGGCTTTCGTTTTATACTGACGGGGAGAAGAGGGCAGGTACTTATCCCCGAAGGATTTTTCAATGACTTTGCGACATGCTGCAATGGCAGCTCCCTCAACTTGCGTACTATCTGTACGCATATAGGTAATGAGTCCTGTTGTTTCCCCTTTGAGTGTTATTCCCTCATATAGCTTTTGAGCAAGTTGCATGGTCTTCTTTGGGCTAAAGCCAAGCTTGCGCGAGGCTTCTTGTTGAAGGGTTGAGGTTATAAAAGGAGGGCGAGGATGGCGTTGAACCCGCTTTTTTTCAATAGATGCGATGTGGTACGTAGATGCATTAATTTTTTTCTCCGCGTCGCGGGCGTCTTTTTCGGAAGAAAGAGAGAACTTATCTAGCTTTTTTCCATCCAAGTGTGTGAGGCGCGCTTTGAAAGACTTTTTCTCTTCAGTGAGGAACTCAACATCAATGGTCCAGTATTCTTGGGATTTAAAAGCTTCAATCTCATTTTCTCGGTCAACAACGAGACGTAAAGCAACGGATTGAACACGTCCGGCGGAGCGACTGCCTGGGAGTTTTCGCCATAAGATGGGAGACAAGGTAAACCCTACCAGATAATCTAGGCTAAGTCTGGCTAAGTATGCCTCCACCAGCTGGCGGTCAATGTCGCGGGGGTGGGCAAGAGCGTTGGAGACTGTCTCTTTCGTAATCGCGTTAAAAGCAATACGTTGAGACTTTACGTTTTTTAGAAGTCCCTTTTGAGCTAGGATTTCTTGAATATGCCAGGAAATGGCTTCCCCTTCCCGATCAGGGTCAGTGGCAAGGTACAGGTTGTCAGCCCCTTTTAAGGCTTTGGCAATGGCGTCCAGATGTTTCTTGGCCCGTTCATCCACTTGCCATGTCATGGCAAAATCTTCCTCAGGGCGTACGGATCCATCTTTCGAGACTAAATCCCGCACATGGCCATAGCTTGCCAGGACTGTGAAATCCTTGCCAAGGTATTTTTCTATTGTTTTTGCCTTTGACGGTGATTCAACGACAACAACGTTCATTCGCTTTTCCATTCTTCTGTAAGAGACACCTTGCCACCAGGATGGCGTTCAAGACGTCCTGCAATTTCCATCTCGAGGAGGACAACCCACACATCGGATGCCTGTAACTGACATTCTCGGATTACTTCGTCAACATTTATCGGAACAAAGCTTAAATTTTCGTTAAGAAGGTGCCTGACTGTGTCAAGAGACGCAGAAGGAAGGGATGCTTCGTAAACATTATCATTTCCTTGCAGCTGAAGAGGAGAGGTGGGTGAAATTTCTTGCTCAATATCCTGAATGGTTTCCACAAGGATGGCTCCATTTTTGATGAGTTGATTACACCCATTTGCGCGGGGGTCAAGAGGATGGCCTGGGATAGCAAAGACTTCTCGCCCTTGGTCGAGAGCGTATTTAGCGGTGATGAGGGAGCCTGACTTTAAGGCGGCTTCTACCACTAAGACACATTGGGAAAGTCCTGAAATAATGCGATTGCGTTTTGGGAAAAGAGTGGCTTGTGGTTGTGTTCCAAAAGGAGACTCGGCCACAAGAACACCTTCCTCCGCAATTTTGGCATAAAGTTCTTCATTTTCCTGAGGGTAAATGTGATCTATGCCTCCCGCAAGAATAGCGATGGTTCCTTTTTGAAGGCTTCCCTGGTGAGCGGCCGTATCAATGCCGCGCGCAAGACCGGAGGCGATAGTCCACCCCTGGCGTCCTAGTTCAGTGGCAAGCTTATGAGCCATTTTTTTTCCCATGGCAGAAGCATTGCGTGCGCCAACGATGGCAAAAAGGGGTTGATGTAACAGGTCTAAGCGCCCTTTTACCGTGAGTAGAGGAGGAGCAGAATCAATATGACGGAGGAGGGGTGGATATAAAGGATTCTCTAGGGTTAAGAGCTCTGCTCCAAAAGCATGGATAGCCGCAAGTTCTTTTTCAACCTCAGAACGAGAAGTGATTTTTAAAGGACGTTTAAGCCCGCCATGAGCCGCAAGATCAGGTAAGGCTTCTAAGGCATGAGCAGGAGTCCCATACCTTTTGAGCAAATGATGAAAGGTAAGAGGGCCTACGTTTTCAGATCGCGCTAGTTGAAGCCAATCAAGGAGATTATGGTCATTTTTGAGGAGTGTCTGGGGGGCTGAAGTCGCCAATTTTTGTTTCCCTTCCTGTTAATAAGCGCGCGATATTGCTACGGTGTGTCCAAACCAAAATAACAGCAAGCACGAGGCATAAGCTCACAAGATTAGGTTTACTCAAAGAATACGCATAAAGCGGGCTTAACAGAATGGTAATAAGTGAAGCTAAGGAAGAATAACGTGTTGTAAAAGCTATCACAAGCCATGAGACGAGACAAAGGATTGTGAGAGGGCCGCTGAGGACAAGAAGAACGCCTAAGGCGGTGGCTACTCCTTTCCCCCCATGAAACTTTAACCATATGGGGAAAATATGGCCCAGAACGGCCACAATTCCCGCAAGGTGAGTCAGGGAGGGATCAACATTGATAGCCAACAGAACGGCGATACTTCCCTTCAGGGCATCAAGAAGAAGCGTAAGGGCGGCCGCGATCTTGTTCCCAGAGCGAAGGATATTTGTGGCTCCAATGCTCTTGGATCCTGTTTTACGGGGGTCTTGAAGGGCAAAGAGCCAACTGATGATAATTCCACAGGGAATGGCGCCAATCAGATAGGCGGTCAGAAGAAGGAGGATATCGGTGAGGGACATAGGGGCCTATTCTTTTATGTGGATTTGTTGTCTTTAATATATCAAAACAAGGAAGCGAAGACAAAGAATTTAAAGAGATGGCCAATCTTAACTCGACATTTTTAAGATTTGTCATCCTTGGGTAAGAAATGCTTTGTTTTCTGCAAGCAAACATTTAGCATTTCTTACACTGAGGATCTTGTGTCAGGAGGTACATAAGATGGAATTTTTTGTTTATATAATGACCAACACTTCAAGAAGGTTGCTTTCTATTGGGATGACAAAAAAGATATTTTGTTTTTTATACGCGCGAAAAAACCACGGGGCTAGCTCCGTGGAGTGTTCACTTTTTTGAAGGGATGAATGTTTCGGAGAGCAACAGCTTTTCTTGAATCTCTTGATAACTCATCCACTCATCAAGACAATTCAAAATTCTGTTATAAAAAAAACCGATGTATTTTATATTTTTTTCTTCTGCAACTTTTTTTATATCTAAAATATTATGAAGTCGGTCATCAAAAAAGATGATAAGGGACGGCTTTAGGCTGTCCTTCATTTTTTCTAGAAATGCTGAAAGCACTTCGCCTTTTGGGATTGTATTCGTATAAATTATACCTTTAGACAAAAGAGGGTAGTGTCCCTCAAAGAGAGGGAGGTTATTAAAAATAAAAAAATCTTGAAAGCTTTTGCTAAAATCAATCCCAACTTTCAAAAGCTCTTTATAACGAAACTCTTCCTGGGAAGAATCTCCTGGATTTAAGAAAGTCATTGAATTCGTTAAGGCAATTGTTTTAATACCTTTTTCTTGTAAATTCCTTATAAGGGTTGGTGTAAATGATTCTGTTAAAACAGGAGGAAGAGATTCGTCTCTATAGATAACAAGCGTTTCATCCAGGTCAAAGATAACTAAGGCATCCGAAGGAAGATTTTCTAATACTGAAAGAGCATCTGCAAAGGAAGACAGTTGCCTTACGTTAGCATCAAAAGGCATTTCTTTTTTGGACTGAAACGACTGCAAAAGTTTTTTAAAGGCTTTTGAATAGTATTTGGCTTCAGGCATTCTGGTTGATTTTTCGACGGGATATCCCTGCTCAGCAGCCCCTGTAAGCCACTCAACAGCTTTCTCTTCATTTTTTTCTACACCTTGTCCATCCGCATACATTTTTCCAAGGAAAAACCGAGATGCTCCATGACCTTCCTCTGCTGCCTTTTCAAACCACTCAACAGCTTTTCTTTCATTCTTTTCTATACCTTTTCCCTCTGCACACATTTTTCCAAGAGAAAACTGAGCTTCTAAATGACCCTGATTTGCAGCCTTTTGAAACCATTCAAAAGCGTGTTTATTGTTTTTTTCTATATCTTTCCCTTCTATATACATTTTTCCAAGGGAAAACTGGGCTGCAGCAAGACCTTGATTTGCTGCCTTTTGAAACCATTCAAAAGCGTTCCTTCCATCTTTCTTCGCCCCCTTACCCTTGAGGTAGCTTGCCCCCACCATAAATTGGGCAACCGCATCTCCTTGATGAGCTGCGGTTATTAAGTCTTGGGGGAATGACACATTATTACAGAAAGGAAAGTCCAGAGAAGTATTGCTCTCTGCAGTAGCACTTTTGAAATCAAATAGTAAAAATAATACAACAAACAGAAAAAATAATATTTTTTTATTAAAATATGAAATAAACATTGTTTTTTCCTTTAATAAAATAAATAATTATTGAACTATCTAAAAGGAGCCCTGCCTCTGGTGGAGGGGTACTTCAGAAGAGTCATTGATGTTGATTTTCGTTCGTCTTTGGTTAGATGTCTTCTTCTTTTTTTTCTTCCTCGTCGACTTCCTCTTCCCCTTCAATGCGGTAATCTCCACGGAACCAGCGAGCGAGGTCGAGGTCAGCACATCTTTTGGAACAAAAGGGACGAAACTCAAAGACGGCAGGTTTTGTACAAATGGGGCAGCTTGCTGTCATGTTCATGTCCTCTGAAAGCCTACCCCTTTAAGGAGACAATCGGTCTCGTAAAGAGGAAGGCCAACAACGTTTGTATAAGACCCCGATATGAATTTTATAAATTTTGCGGCCTTGCCTTGAATGGCATAGGCACCTGCTTTTCCTTCCCATTCGTCTGAAGAAAGATACTCTTTAAGCTCATCAGGAGTTAATCTTTTGAAGGAAAGGCGGGTGAGAACCACACTATAGGCCTCTTTTCCCTCAGGCGAAAGAACACATACGCCGGTGTACACGCGATGGCGTCTTCCTGAAAGGCGCTTGAGAATGAGGGCGGCTTCCGTCCGATCTTGTGCTTTAAGAACAATTTTTCGTCCCATCTCGACGATTGTATCTGCCGCTAGAACATAAGCCTTAGGATTTTGGGAATGAACGGTGCGGGCCTTAAGAATAGCGATGCGATTGACGTACTCTCGAGGGCTTTCTCCTTTTAAGGGCGTCTCGTCTACCTGTGGGCTGATCATATCATCAGGGGCTAGACCAATTGACCTCAAGAGTTCTTCCCGGCGAGGAGAAGAAGAGGCAAGAATAAGCTTCATGTTATTTATGACGGAAGGTAATCCGTCCTTTGGTGAGATCATAAGGGGTCATTTCAACGGTAACTTTATCTCCTGCAAGCACGCGAATACGATTTTTTCGCATGCGGCCTGAGGTGTGGGCTAAAACCATATGGCCATTTTCAAGTTGAACACGAAAAGTTGCATTTGGAAGTAATTCCATAATTGTTCCATTAAACTCTATGAGGTCTTCTTTAGACAATTTGTTCTCCAGTTAATATACATGTTAGCATAGCTTTTAAGCCAACAACAGCCGTTTGTCAAACTACCCCTTATCATATTTGATAATTTTTATGAGCAGAGCTTTCGAAGTCGTGAGGTGGGCAAGGAAGTGCTAAAGGGGGGTGAGAGTGCATTTCTAAGGAAGTGCACTCTCGCTTAACTAAGTCTGCTAAAAAATGACCTTAAGGATTCGAGCTTCCCGTCCACGCTCAGAGCTAGAGACTTTTATTTTTACGCGAATGCCCGGCTCAAGAGATTCATATCCTGCAGCACGAAGAACGGAAGCATGTAAAAA
Organism: Pseudomonadota bacterium; assembly: GCA_016185255.1. Classification (GTDB taxonomy): domain Bacteria; phylum Pseudomonadota; class Alphaproteobacteria; order UBA9655; family UBA9655; genus UBA9655. Next base: position 15,634 of record JACPNY010000009.1, on the reverse strand, counting down.
AATATCTCTTCCCCCGTCATCAGGGTAAACAAATCCAAATCCTTTTAGGGGATTAAACCACTTCACTTCTCCCTCAACCTCTTCCAAAGCTTCTGGATCAAAAGCAGGAGATCGGGGGCCTAAAAAAGCGGGTGAAAATCGCGGTTCTCTCTCAGAAAATTTAACTTCTAGGACACGAAGAACTTGCCGACCACGGACGCCGGGACCTACGTCACAGACAATCTGATCGTCTTCTTCCACACGTCGACAACCGGCTGCGTCAAGTACGGAAAAATGCATAAAAATGTCTCCTGATTCATCCTCGGGAACCAAGAATCCATATCCCTTTTCTGGATTGTACCACTTTACCTTAGCTTCTATACGCTCAATCTCATTTTCATAGTTTTCATGTGTAATAGGTTGCTCGATCATAACTTTACTATCCCTACTCAATTACCGAAATTTATATGTTTTTTTTATTCTAAAAAATCAAGAAATCAAATGATGTTTTGAGGAATTTACATAAACATCTATGATATCATCTCCCTTATGAACGAGGGAATTATATCATGTTTTTTTTATTCGCCAATGCTTTTCGTTAGTGGGTTGCCTCTCGGATAAAAAATTTTTTCTTTTATCATACGTACCTTAGGAAAAAAGTCTTAACAAAGTGTAAAAAATTGCTATCGCAAAGACTCATCTGTGCTAAACTAAAGATGCTATACTTAGCTCCTTACATTTATTTGGTATTTCAAGGCAAGAGGGGAATCCTTAATGACAGTCAAAGACATTGTGCAAGAAGCCATTCTAAAGCTTGAGTCTTTGTGCGACTCTTATGAACAAGAATCCCGCGTGGAACTCGAGGACCTTGAAGAAACAGTCACGCACCTTAGTCACGAAGTGCAAGCTATTGATCTAGCCTCTGATCAAACCTTAAAAACAGAGTTGGGGACTCTTCAAAGCGCGCTTGTTAAGCTGTCTTCAATGCTTAATGTGCAGCAAGAAACCCTTGCGCGCCAAGTCCAAGAAATTCACCTTCATCAACGCGCCCTTCATGCTTATGCGCGGGTTGCCAATAATAATCTTGGTTCTATGGCGTAAGGTTGAGAACTTTCTCAACATCTTTTGACGACCTAATTTTGTAAAAAGGGGTGTTGGGGTAGGTTTTTTGAAGACGGTTCAGAACAGGACTGGCTCTATGATCAAACGTCCACATATAACGAATTAAATGAAAGGGAAGGCGTTCTCTGCACCCTTTTGCGCGGTCTTCTATAGAAGAATCCTTGAAAAATCGTCTCTTGATAAGCCTGGCCAAACATAAAAGCCGGGGCATACAAAAATAAAGGATTAAGTCCGCACGAGCGTAGCGCATTTCAAGAGATCTTAGGGCATTCCCGTCAATAATCCAGGTGTCTTGTTCCACTAGCTTTTGTTGTATGTTTAGAAAGTCGCCTGTGTCTCTTTCTACCCAATTTTCTACATAGAAATATTTATCCAAGTGGTAAAAAGGAATCTTTAGTTGATGATTTAAGGTTGTGGCAAAAGTTGATTTGCCTGAGCCGGGGAGACCAAAAATCATAATGCGTTTGTATTTCATTTAACTTTCTTCACAATGCCTATCCATAATTGAGATAATTTAAAAGCTCCAAGGTTTCCATACAATACTACAAACAGACCTCATTTTTGTTTTGATCTTCCGATATTGAAATTTTAGATTAAATTAATCGACAAATTTAAGGGATGACGGAGAGAAGAAATCGTATTAAAATCAGAAGAATACCAAGTAAGAAGAAGTCTTTTTTTTCCTTATTAAAAAGGTAGATCATGATAGCGGTCATCGAGGCCTATAAATCAGGTTTGTTTCTCTCTCAGACTTGGATTCCCAATATCATTGCAGGATGTATAGTCGGTGTTATCGCTTTACCCCTAGCCATGGCTTTTGCCATTGCCTCCGGCGCAACTCCAGAACAAGGTATTTATACGGCTATTATTGCGGGCATATGTGTTGGCCTTTTCGGTGGAAGCCGTGTTCAAATTGCAGGCCCCACAGGAGCCTTTATCGTTATTCTTGTAACGATTACCTCAAAGTATGGAATTGAGGGATTGCAAATTGCTACCATAATGGCAGGGTTTATTTTGGTCTTTATGGGAATTTCAAAATTAGGGAATATTATTAAGTTTATTCCCGATCCTGTTATTGTGGGTTTTACGAGTGGCATCGGTGTCATCATCTTTGTCAGTGAATGGCGGGATTTTTTTGGCCTTCCCAAACTTTCACCTGAACTTACCCACTTTCATGAGAAATTTTTTGCCCTTTTACATACCTTTCCTCACTTAAATTTTACCACAACCCTTCTTGGGTGCATGAGTTTGTTCATAATGCTTTTTTCTTCAAGAATCAGATACATAAAACGCATCCCCGCACCACTGCTAGCCCTGATCGTTGCCACCCTTATCCAATCGCTTTTTCAATTTTCTGGTGTTGCGACCATCGGGAGCACTTTTGGAAAAATCTCTTCTTCTCTCCCTTTCTTTCATCTCCCAACTCCCACCTTCAGTGAAATTATTGAACTCGTGGGGCCTGCCTTTACTATCGCTCTTTTAGGGGCTATTGAGTCCCTTCTTTCTGCTGTTATTGCAGATGGAATGATGGGAACACGTCATAACTCCAATCAAGAGTTGATTGGACAAGGCCTAGCAAACATTATTTGCCCTCTTTTTGGGGGATTTGCTGCAACGGGGGCGATTGCCAGAACCACAACAAGTATTCGCAATGGAGGAAATAGCCCTCTTGCAGCGATTGTTCATTCTCTCGTTCTTCTTTTAATTATTTTATCCTTAGCCCCCATTGCCCAGCACATTCCCCTCTGCACCTTAGCGGCGATTTTATTTGTGGTAGCCTACAATATGAGCGAAGTTCATCACTTTTATTATATGCTACGCCATGCACCAAAAAATGATATCTTTGTTCTTATCTCAACCTTTGTTCTCACTGTTTTTACAGATTTGGTGGTAGCTGTAAATGTAGGTGTTATTCTGTCTGTTTTTCTATTCACACGACGGATGAGCCAATCTGTAGTTATTGAACAGGAGACAACGGCGAGTCTTCAATCAGAACTTACTCACTTAAACCTCACTGTTCTTCCATCAGATATTATTGTCTATAGTATTCAAGGACCTTTCTTTTTCGCAGCTGCAGAAACACTTGAACGAACGTTAACAGCAACACACACAGATCCTAAAGCTATTATTTTTTGTCTGAAAGGTGTTCCTTTTATGGATTTTACAGGTTTGGAAACTTTTCAAGAAATCCTCGAACAATTCCATAGTCGGGGTATTGATATCATCCTTTGCGAAGCAAACTCACGTGTACAACATAAGTTGCAAAATATGGATATCTTTAAATGGATTCTTGAAGGCCGTATATTTGCAACTACAACCGAAGCTCTCCAAACTATTTTAAGAAAATATAATGAAGAGAGTAGGCACCCGGATGTCCATCTTCTCTAACCGCTTTCCTTAAGATAATTTCCATTTGTACTATAGAATTTTAAAAATTAAACTTTTAAAAATCAAAAAATAATACCATGTAAAGGAAACCACTTTGTTACCTATAAATCACGAATTCTGGTATACCCCTCTCCCCAAGCTACTGAAAACCTTAACGGCAACACCCAAAGGCTTAGATCAAAAAGAGGCCATCAACCGTTTAAAAATATTTGGACCTAATGAAATTTCCACTACAAAAGAAAGGACAGTTTTTTATCAATTATTGCGGCGTCTTAAAAATCCCCTGGTCATTTTACTCCTCTTAACTTCCCTTGTTTCCTTGCTTTTAAAACAAACAAGTGATTTTTTTATTATTATAGTCATGGTTTTTATGAGTGTCGCTCTTGACTTTTTTCAAGAGTACACCGCCAATCAAGCAGCGAAAAAATTACGAGACTCAATAACTCTCAAAGCAAAAGTATTAAGAGAAGGCTCTCTGCGCGTGATCCCCGTCAAGGAGCTCGTGCCTGGAGATGTGGTGTATTTAAAAGCTGGTGATATGATTCCAGCAGATGGACGGCTGATTTGGGAAAATCATCTTTTTATTAATCAAGCTATTTTAACCGGTGAGAGTTTTCCGGTTGAAAAAAATGCAGTGGACTTGCCAGATTCCCAAAAAGACAAGCCAAGTTTAGAGGTCGCCGTTAACAGTGTATTTATGGGAACTTCAGTCATTAGTGGTGAAGCTCATATGCTGGTTTGTGTTACGGGTGACAAGGCTTATTTGGGGAACATTGCAGAGAGTTTAAAACAAGAACATCCCCCTTCAGAATTTGAATTAGAAACGAGAAAATTTGGCTTTTTCTTGATGAAAGTCACTATATTTTTAGTTCTGTTTGTCCTCATGGTTAATATTTTTTTTCACCGTCCTTGGCTTGAGACCTTTCTCTTTGCCTTAGCTCTTGCTGTAGGAATGACGCCTGAATTCTTGCCCATGGTGATGTCTGTGACCCTTTCGCGGGGAGCTAAAAATATGGCAAAGAAGAAGGTCATTGTTAAACGTCTTTCTGCTATTCACGATCTGGGTGGTATGAATATCTTATGTACAGATAAAACAGGAACCTTAACAGAAGCAAAGATTCAAATTGCTGGTCACATTGACAGCAGTGGCAAAGAAAATGAACGCGTTTTGTATCTTGCTTACCTTAATAGTTATTTTGAAACCGGGCTAAAAAATCCAATGGATGAGGCCATTTTAAACCACGAACAGATAAAAATCGATGAGTGGAAGAAAATTGATGAAATTCCTTTTGATTTTGAGCGACGGAGGGTTTCTGTCCTTCTAGATAATGGCCGAGAGAGAATGACTGTTGTCAAAGGTGCACCTGAAGATATCATTTCCATTTGTACACATTATGAAAACAAAAACGAAGGAGGGACAATCACCCCCGCAATGAGAAACAAGCTTTTGGATCTCTACCACCAAGAATCAAAAAAAGGATTTCGCATGTTGGGGATTGCTTGGCAGCCCCGTTCGGAAAATCACGACAAAGCCGTTATTGATGATGAAACTAATCTTACGTTTGCAGGATTTGCATTATTTTATGATCCCCCTAAACTTGAAGCGTCTAAAGCCCTGGAGAATCTTAAAGCTCAAAAAATTGATGTGTACATTCTCACAGGTGACAGTGAAGATGTAACCCAGCACCTTTGCCATGAGCTCAATATTTCGGTGAAAGGCATCTTGACGGGAGAAGAGGTGTCTTCTCTTGATGATCATTCTTTAGCTATGCGCATCCGTACTACGAATCTTTATTGCCGCGTTACTCCGAGCCAAAAGCGACGTATTCTTCTTGAGTTAAAAAGTCTTGGCTATGTGGTGGGTTTTCTGGGGGATGGGATTAATGATGCTCCCTCTCTTTACAGTGCTAATGTAGGAATTTCGGTTGATACAGGTGCTGATGTTGCTAAAGAAGCAGCGGACCTTATCTTACTCCAGCATAATTTAGATGTTGTTCACGATGCTGTAGTTGAGGGACGAAAGATTTATTCCAATATCATAAAATATCTGATGATGATGACCAGCTCGAATTTCGGAAATATGTTCAGCATGGCTGGTGCTTCTCTTGTTATTCCCTTTCTGCCTATGTTACCCACTCAAATTCTGCTTAATAATTTGCTCTATGATACCTCTCAAACAGCCATTCCTTTTGATAACGTTGATCCTGAATCTACGCTTGCTCCTCAGCAGTGGAATCTTAAACTTATTGTAAAATTTATGTTGATTATGGGCCCCTTAAGTTCGATTTTTGATTTTTTACTTTTCTTTATTATGCTGAAGGTGATCGAAACTCCCCCCGCTCTTTTTCAAACTGGGTGGTTTATGGAGTCTCTCGCAACGCAAATCTTAATTATTTTTGTCATTCGCACCCGTAAGTCTATTTTTCAAAGCAAACCTCATGTTTTTCTTGCCACCTCAGCTCTCCTATTGGTCGGCCTTGGCATGGTCATTCCTTACACTCCTCTTGGGAGTTACTTTGGGTTTGTTCATCCCCCCTTCTATTTTTTTATGATTCTTGTCGGAATCATCATTGTTTACTTAACCTCAGCAGAAAGAGTGAAATTCTGGTTCTATCGAAAGATCGCTTAAGTTATAAATTGCAGCTCGCTATGCATCGCTTTCTCAATCCCCCTTTACCAAGAAGGCGTCTTCACATATGGTAAGGAACATAAAGTGGAGTTGAATCATGTCTGATTTTTTTACAGAGCTAGAAGAGGATATTCGCGAAGAGCGGATTTTCACATTATGGCAGAAGTACGGCAACCTTGTCATTGGGATGGCCCTTGCAATTGTGCTTGGAACGGCAGGATATACATTGTGGAAGTATATAAAACACCAAAATCAGATCAAAGGACATATTTCTTTTTCTAAAAGCGTGGACTTGCTGACGCAAGGAAAGAAAGAGGAGGCGCTGAAAGCCTTTCAAGATTTAGCCAAAGGAGGGGGTGGATATGGAAAATTGGCGCAGCTTTATGAGGCCAGTCTTCTTCCCAATCCAGAAGAGCTTTATGCAAAAATTTCTAAAGAAAATGCTAGAGACCCGGCCTTGAGTAATTTACCCAAAATCTTGATGGCAGGGCGCTCTTCTAACACATATACAGGGATGTCTTCTCTTGAAGCTCTCTCAGCCCCCAACAATGCATGGGCCCCTCTTTCTCTTGAACTGTTAGCTCTTGCTGATCTCAGCAAAGGAGATGAAGTAAAAGCTGCTGAACAGTATATTCGAGCTTTGAAAGAGCCTTACCTCACTTCTAATGAGCAAATACGGGTTGGAATGATGTTGTCCCAAATTGATGTTCCTTCCTCTCTTCTAGAGTCCTTAACGAAGGGAGAGAAATAGCCATGAAAAAGCACATAGCTTTTCTCCTTGCTGCCCTAACGCTTGTTGCATGCGACGCGGAAAAAATACCTATTACAGGGACACGTATTCCTGTTGTGAATTATGAATCATCTGTCAAGGTCGATGAGGATGCAAAAGACATTTCTCTGACTCTCCCCCTTTCTGAAATGGGTCGTGATTGGCCGCAAGCAGGAGGAGGGGCAGAGCATGTGATGCCCAACTTTTCTCTGAAGGAATCGATTGAGCCTCTTTGGACAGTTTCCATTGGGGCTGGGAATGGAGAAGGACGGCTTCTTTCTTCTCCCATTGTGGCGAATGGGGTTGTTTATGCGCTTGATACCTACGGGAATGTAACGGCTCTTGACGCCTTTTCAGGAGCTCTTCTTTGGCAGACGAATATCTCGCCAGAAGGCCAGCAAATCCCTATTATTGGGGGTGGTCTTGCCTATGGACAAGAAAAAGTATTTGTGACATCTCCTCATGCAGAAGTCTTAGCTCTTGACGCGAAAACGGGGAATCGTCTTTGGCGCTATTCAACCCCAAGCCCTGTGCGTGCAGCACCCACGCTTGATGAAGGACGTCTTTATGTGCTGACGATTAGTAACCAACTGGAGGTGTTGGATGCTGAAAAAGGGACACCTTTGTGGAATCATGCGGGAATTACAGAACATGCGGGTCTTTTGGGAACAGCAAGTCCGGCTGTTTCAAAAGGCGTTGTTGTTGTTACTTATTCCTCAGGAGAAATTTATGCGTTGAAAGCGGAAAATGGTCACCAGTTATGGACAGAAACCTTGAGTACGACGCGCCGTCCTGATTCTTTATCTTCTTTGTCACATATTAAGGCGCTTCCTGTGATTGATAAAAACATGGTTATCATCATTGGACATAACCATAAGATGGCAGCTTATGATTTACGCCGTGGAGAGCGTCTTTGGGAACGGCATATTGGAGGGACGCGCACGCCCGCTGTTATAGGAGATTTTATCTTCATGATTAATTCTCATAATGAGCTTTTGTGTTTAACACGAGAGCATGGACAGGTTGTATGGGTAAAAAAATTAGGTTCAGATTCTGAATCCCCCCATAAAGTCATTTGGGAAGGCCCTATAGTGGCTGGGGGCAAAGTGTATTTGGTGAACGTTGCAGGAGATTTAGTTTCTTTTGATCCTGCAACGGGAAAAGTCCTTGGATCTCGTCAGCTCGGCGTTTCTCTTTCCCTTTCCCCGTTTGTAGCGCAAGATACGCTTTATCTCTTGACAAATGAGGGAGACCTGATGGCATTTCAGTGATTAGGGCATGTAAGGCTCAGTAAATTCATGGTGTTTTCCCCTGCATTTTGGCATACTAGAAAAAAATTAAAATTGGAGGTCATGTGAAAAGGATAATAGGACTTGCCGTAGGGTGTCTTTTGAGCGGGTGTTCGACTGGGTCGGAGAACAGGCAAGAATCTACGTTTATGCTCCAAAACCCAGGGCTACAGGAAAGAAATTTTCGTCAGGATACAGCGCCACTGCCGTGGGTTCATGTTCTTCCGTCAGAGCGGGCAGCGAACTTTCTAGACGCTGATTTTGACTATCTTGCCAGGCGGATTCGCCACGCTATGACTGTAAACCTTCAGAGATTTATAGGGGTGACTCTTGTTTTGGTTGACTATGCTATTTTAGAGGCTGGCCCAACAAAAAAAGTAATTATGAATAAAAAATATAAAGGTCAAACTTACTGTAAAAAATATATTACAAAGCCTGAACGTTATTTTATGCGACTAAGTTTTTATGGAAACAATCAAATGCCGCCTGCTCCTCCTCTTTTCGTAGGAGCAGCAGTTCTATCTGTGCGTCACGCAGCTCCTTTTGAGGCGATGCACTTTTTGGTTGATGATATTATAGACGAACGCCTTAAGTTACCTGTATGCCAAATTGAGGTAAATTTGGATGCGGCAGAGGAGATTGAAAAAAATTTAGAGCCTACCACCACAACTCATGAACCTCCCTCACATCCTGTATCCTCCCCATCCACTAATGAGAAGAAAAAGACCTAAAAGAATACGGTAAATAATGAAGGGAGTAAGGGTAGATTTTTGGAGCCAGCGCATCATAAAAGCAATAGCGCCAAAGCCAAAGACAAAGGAGAAAGCTGCCATCAGCATGGCATCATTAAGCATAGACAAGTCATCAGATTTAAAAAGTTGATACCCTTTCAAGGTGCCGGCTGCAGTCAAGGTAGGGATCGCCATCAAAAAGGCAAAATGTGCAGCGTCTGTTCTTTTGTAATTCATAAACCGTCCCATGGTTATGCAGGCTCCTGCACGACTTACCCCGTTCACAAGAGCTACACATTGAGCCAAGCCAAAAAGAATGGCGCGTTTTAAATTGGTATCTACAATGGTTTCTATGAGGTGTCCGTATTTATCTGCAATATAAAGGATAAGACCAAAAGTAATACTCATCCAAGCAATGATGGTAATATTTCTGCAGGCCCCTCCCACAACTTTATCGAAAAAAAGTCCCAACAGAACAACAGGGATAGTCGCAATGATGAGGTTGAAAAGAAGGTGAGTATTCGAATTGACTTGCCCTCTTAAAAGAGAGAAAGATCCCTTGATAAGGGACGCTACATCCTTTCGAAAGTAAACAATAATGGAGCCGAGAGTGCCAATATGAGCGGCCACATCCATCATGAGGCCTTGATCTTTCCAGCCAAATAAGGAAGGAATGAGAACCAAATGACCAGATGAGCTAATAGGAAGAAATTCGGTCAGTCCTTGAATAAAAGAAAGAAGTAAGATTTGCTCTAGAGTCATGGAACCACCTTATGGTAGAAGATGAGTTTCGATATCATAAAACTTCAGTTAGTCCAAGGAATAATTAACGATGCGTAAACTCTATCATTATTGGGTCTGTCCGTTTTCTCGAAAAATCCGCATTTTGCTTGCGGAAAAAAAACTGTCTTTTGAGTCTGTTGTGATAAAACCGTGGGAAGTTCCGGCATCATTTTTAGGGTTGAATCCTGAAGGACTCCCGCCTGTTTTGACGGATGATGATGGAAAAAATATTGCGAACTCTTACCCCATTGCTGAATATTTGAACGAGGTGTATTTCGAGCCGTCTCTCTTAGGGGAAACATCTGCCCAGCGCGCAGAAGTGCGCCGTCTTGTGGCGTGGTTTGATGAAAAGTTTAATGGAGAAGTTACTCATAACTTGGTGTATGAGAAGGTCCTTCGGCGTAAAATGGGGCAGGGCGGCCCTGATTCAGCGGCAATCCGCATTGGGAATGCAAATATCCACGATCATTTAGAGTATATTGCATGGCTTTGTGATCGACGGAGATGGTTGGGGGGAGATGAATTTTCTCTCGCAGATATAACGGCTGCAGCCCACCTTTCCTGCATTGATTACCTGAACGATGTTCCCTGGGAGAAGCATGCTGCTGCAAAACTATGGTATGCGCGTGTCAAGTCTCGTCCTAGTTTTCGGGATATTTTAAGTGATGTGGTGCCAGGGCTGGCCCCTGCTCCCCATTATACAGATTTAGATTTTTGATAATAAAATGAAAGAAATTTGCCCCGCTTCCCTTTCCGACAAACGGTGGCTTTTAAGAGCTTGTGACGAGATGCAGGCGCTGACATTTACCCAAAAACTGAGTGTTTCAACAATACTTGCGCGCCTTCTCGTAATGCGAGAGCATGAGCTTGCCTCAGCTCCCCTTTTTCTTGAGCCCTCTTTACGACGCCATCTTCCCGACCCTCTTATTTTAAAGGATATGGAGCAGGCAGTTGCGCGACTTCTTCAAGCCATTATGGCGGGTGAACAGATTGTGGTATGGGGAGATTATGATGTGGATGGCGCCACCTCGAGTGCTCTTTTATGTCGATTTTTTAAATCCCTAAATATCCCCATTGCCCTTTATATTCCAGATCGTATCAAAGAAGGGTATGGCCCTAATCGATTAGGAATTCAAAAATTCATTGAGCAAGGTTATACAGTCATGATTACGGTTGACTGTGGAACAACGTCTTTTGAGGCCTTAAATGAGACGAAGGGCCTAGATGTTATCATTTTAGATCATCATGCGCCGGAGGCGGGACTCCCGTCCGCCTACGCCATTGTGAACCCCAATCGCCTTGATGAACGGGAAGAAGTTACTCAAACCTTAGGGCATCTTGCAGCGGTAGGGATTTCTTTTTTGTGTGTCGTGGCTCTTAACCGTGCCTTACGGGAAGCAGGATTTTATAAAGGGAAACAGGAACCTGACCTTATGGGGCTTCTTGATTTGGTTGCCCTTGGCACCGTTTGTGATGTGATGCCCTTGACAGGATTGAATCGTACCTTTGTGGCGCAAGGACTTAAGGTGATGGTGCAGCGCAAAAATGTAGGCCTTAGGGTGCTTTTTGATAAGGCGGGTCTTGATGAAGCTCCCACACCCTATCATTTAGGATTTGTGTTGGGGCCTCGGATTAATGCAGGGGGCCGTGTGGGAGAATCGTTTCTTGGGGCACGTCTTCTCTCAACAGAAAATCCTGAGGAAGCCTCTGAAATCGCTCAAAAGCTGGATCAATACAATCAAGAACGACGCCTTCTAGAAGCAGAGGCTCTTGAGCAAGCCCTTATTCAGGTTGATTCAGAGTCCGAATATTGGCAAGGCCTCTGCACGCTCTATCCCTGGATTTGATTTTGGGCGGTTTATTCATAAGGCTCACCACTTAGGCTATGTTTTAGGAGGAGGAGGGCACGCTATGGCGGCGGGATTTTCTCTTACAAAAGAGCAACTTCCTCTTTTTACGAGCTTTCTGAATACAGAACTCACAAAACTTAAGGATGCAGTGGATTTTAGGCCTACATCCTTGTGTGATGGGTATTTAGATCTTCGCTCTCTAACACCGGCCCTTTTAGAAGAAATTGAGGGACTAGCACCCTTTGGCATGGGCAATCCAAGCCCAAAATTTATTTTTTCCGATGTGATGGTCGAGTCCTACACGGTGATTCAAGATCAACATATCCGGTGTCGGTTTTCTCAAGGAGATGGTGTTGTTGTGGAAGGAATTGGGTTTCGTCTCAAAGATACCCCCTTTGGCAACGCTCTGATGGAAGGAAAGAAGCGACCCCTCCATCTTCTTGCATCGCCTAAGGTGGATACGTGGGGAGGAAAAACAAAAATTACTTTAATGGTTGAAGACGCTGTTGTTTCCTCCCTGCAGTTGCAAAAAGCAGTTTAAACTTGAAAAAAAGCTCTTTTGAGCGTAGTATTAATACTTAAGTTTTCCACATAACAAAAGTAACGACGATGGATTTTTCAAAATTAGTTCCTTTTTCTTTATGGATTTGTTTTTTTCTGACTTCTTGTGGGGAAGTCTCAGAAAAAAAAGAAGAACCAAAGCCTGTAGACATAGTCCAAGCAGCGCCCAAGCAGCTTCCTTCTACGCGCAAAGAAATAACACTCAGCTTTGCGCCGGTGGTCAAGAAAGTGGCCCCCTCTGTCGTCAATATTTATGCAACGCAGCACGCAACGGCTACTCTTTCCGACTCCCCCTTTATGGCGGATCCTTTCTTCAAGCAATTTTTTGAGAAATTCTATGGAGATGAGGATGCAACTCGTGAGCATAATGCCTTAGGATCAGGCGTTATTGTGAATCAAGAAGGGTTAGTTCTTACAAATTATCACGTCATTAAGGGCGCAGATGAGATTCGTGTTGCTCTTGCGGACAAAAGGGAATTTACGGCGAAATTGATTGCGATCGACAAAAAGACGGATCTGGTGCTTTTACAAATTGAAGGACAAGGGGACTTTCCTTTTCTAACCATAAGTCCTCAAGAAGATCTTGAGGTGGGTGATCTGGTCTTGGCCATTGGGAATCCTTTTGGTGTTGGACAGACGGTTACAAGTGGTATTGTGTCAGCGCTCGCTCGCAGTCAAAAAGGCATTAGCGATTATAGGATGTTTATCCAAACGGATGCAGCGATTAATCCCGGAAACTCCGGAGGGCCTTTGGTGACAACCGATGGGCGTCTTGTAGGCATTAATACCGCCATTTTTTCCACAAGTGGAGGATATATGGGGATTGGCTTTGCCACTCCGACTGTTCTTGCAATGCCTCTTATGGAAAGTGTGAATAGGGGAGGTAAGATTGTTCGATCTTGGATTGGTCTTGAGGTCGAATCTCTAACAACGGAAGCTGCTCACGCCTTAGGGCTTGAGCGTTCTTATGGAGTTTTGGTTAAAAATGTTTATCCCAAAGGACCTGCTGATAAAGCAGGCATCAAAGTAGGTGATTTTATTACGGCCCTTGATGGTCATGAAATTGAAGATGATGCCTCTTTTGATTACCAAGTAGCTATTGCTCCCCTTGATCAAAAAGTAGATGTTACACTTCTTCGTAAGGGAGAAGAAACAAGGATTCCCGTTCTGTTGACTGAACCTATGGGAAGAAAAAATTCTGAGGCCCTTCTTATTGAAGGGAAAAATCCTTTGCAAGGAGTAAAGATTCAAACCCTTTCTCCTGCTCTTGCCCTTGACTTAGGGTTTGATTCTATGAAGCAGGGCGTTGTAATCACAGAAGTTGCAAAGGCCTCTTCTGCCCTTCAAATCGGCTTTCAAGCAGGGGATATTATTGCCTCAATTAATAAGCAAAAAGTAAAAACACAAGAAGAGGTGGCAGACCTTTTGCAGAGACAAGTCCCTTTTTGGACTCTTATCCTTCAGCGTGGTGATAAAGTGATGACACTGCAGATGAAAGTCCAGTAGGTCAGGCTAAGGTTGTTTTTTTCTTGAGCCGTCTTTAGGCTCCCAAACTCGTCATTCCGGGACGTGAGACAAAGCTTAGACCTGAAAGGTCTTAGATTTTCTAGGTACCCGGAAACCAAAAGAGTGATTGCAACATTTTCCTGGGTTTCGGGTATCAAGCAATCCTATCCCCTTCGCAATGCTCGGGGAGGAGTGCTAAATCCCGGAATGACGATAGGGGGGCTGCCCTTCCTTGTTAAAGAGACTCTTAGGCTTTTCTTAATAGATTTAATGTATAATGGAGCTATCCTTTACGGATACAATCAAGATAACTCAGGGAGAAAACGATGAAAAAATTAGTAATGGCCTTTGGACTTTCTTTAGCTTTGTCGTCAGCGGTGAGTGCAGATCCAAGTAGTGGTTGTCCAGATTCTACGACTGTTCTTACAGCATTAACTAGTTCTGTAGGGGATTCTGCTATGAAAACGCTCATAACTTCGCAGATTCCTAGTGCTGGAAATGCATTTATCTCTTCTCCTCCTCAGGCGCCACTGCCTCTAGTGTCGACTCCTGTACAAGGAAGTCCTAATTGTCATTATGGCATTGGAACGACACCAATATTGACTATATATCTTAGTACTGCTGGTAAAGCGGCAAGAAAGTAGTATATCTATTTCTTATTTAATGATGATTTAAAGGCTTCTGAATAAAAAATCTTATTCAGAGGCCTTTTTAGTTGAGCCAGCACTAACCGTCGTAAAAAAAGTCCGTCATTGCGAGCGAAGCGAAGCAAACCAGAAAACTGACTGCATGTCCGAAGGACATGCAGTCTTTATTTTCTTTCTCCACCGGGAAAGATGCATTCCTGCGGAATAAATCATTTGACTGGGTTGCTTCGTCGGGCTCTCGCCCCTCCTCGCAATGACGACTATGGTAAAGTACCTGAACTGCTCAAATATAGCTTACTTCACCACAGATAAAATCTCCATCATCTTCGCTTGAGCAATATTTAAGCTTTGTTCAGTACCTTTGCGTTCTTTCTCTGTCTTGCTATCGGCCATATCCTCAAGGAGATTCTTAATTTCAATTTCTAAAGCTCCTTTCTCAAGCGCATCAAGAGGTGTTCCCTCTGGAACAAGAGCCACGCATTTGTCCGGAGTAATCTCAGAAAATCCCCCATTTACAAAGATCTTCACTAAAATTTTTTCTTCCTCATAAACCGTAACGACTCCTGGACGGAGGAGGGTCAGAAGAGGGGCGTGGCCTGGCAAGACACCAATGTCTCCTTCAAGCCCAGGAATGACAACCATACTGACGGGTTGGTCAAGGAGCACCTTCTCAGGAGACACTAAACTAAACTGAAGAGTCGCCATACTTTACGCGGCCTCCTTGGCAAGGCGTTGAGCCTTTTGGACGGCTTCATCAATAGTTCCCACCATATAAAAGGCCATCTCAGGGAGATGATCATAGAGACCCTCCGTAATGCCTTTGAAACCTAAAATTGTTTCTTCAAGGCTCACAAAGACACCCGGGGTTCCTGTGAATACCTCTGCCACATAGAAGGGTTGAGACAAAAACCGTTGAATTTTACGGGCGCGTGCCACGGTGAGTTTATCTTCCTCAGACAGCTCATCCATGCCCAAAATCGCAATGATATCTTGCAAAGATTTATAGGTTTGAAGGATTCTTTGAACATTCCGCGCAACCGTATAATGCTCCTCACCCACAATACGGGGATCTAAAATACGAGAGGTGGAATCAAGGGGGTCCACTGCAGGATAAATCCCTAGTTCAGCAATTTGACGGCTTAAAACAGTGGTGGCATCCAGGTGAGAAAAGGCCGTTGCAGGCGCTGGGTCCGTTAGGTCGTCAGCGGGGACGTAAATCGCTTGGACACTTGTAATTGAGCCTTTTGTAGTGGAGGTAATGCGTTCTTGTAATTCTCCCATTTCCGTGGAAAGGGTGGGCTGGTACCCAACCGCAGAGGGAATGCGACCTAAAAGAGCGGACACCTCTGCTCCTGCTTGCGTAAAGCGAAAGATATTATC
>JACPNY010000008.1 GCA_016185255.1 Pseudomonadota bacterium | reverse complement strand
TGTCCACTTTCAAGAGCCTGAACAATGGCATCGCGCTCACAGATTTTTCCACGGGCCGTATTAACAAGATAAGAGCCTCGTTTCATTTTTCCAATTAAAGCGTCATTAAAAAGATGTTCTGTTTCAGGATAAAGGGGACAATTCACTGTCACCACGTCACATAAAGGAACCATTGATTCAACGTGGGAATGGTAAGTGAGATTTAGCTCTTTTTCCACACTTTCTGGAAGACGGTGTCGCTCTGTGTAATGGAGTTTAACATCAAAGGGTTTCAAACGTCTTAACACAGCAAGCCCAATTCGTCCCGCAGCTACACTTCCCACTGTCATGCCCTCTAGATCATAAGCCCTCGAGACGCAATCAGCGATATTCCATCCCTTATCAATAACCCACTGATAGGAGGGAATATAATTATGGATCAGAGCCAAAATGGCCATCACCACGTGCTCAGCAACACTAATGCTATTGCAATGAGTTATTTCCGCAATCGTAATGCCTTTGTCTATGGCAGCTTGAAGATCAATATGATCAGACCCAATTCCTGCTGTGATGACCAATTTTAAGTTTTTAGCCTTTGCAAGAGGTTCTGCAGTTAGGTAAGCCGGCCAAAAAGGTTGGGAAATAACAATATCAGCGTCAGGGAGTTCTTTTTCAAAAACAGAAGTAGGCCCATCCTTATCAGAGGTCACTATAAGCGTATGTCCTTGATCTTCAAGAAATTTGCGCAATCCCAATTCACCCGAAACACAGCCCAATAATTGTCCTGGCTTAAAATCAAGGTGTTTTGGTGTTGGTAAAGACATCCCATCGGGATATTTCTCAAGTTTCGGGATATTATCACGAGGGTAGCTTTGTGGATATCCTGTGATAGGGTCCTCATATAGAACACAGATAATCTTTGCCATTTACAGCTTCCCTGATATGTTTCTTTGAATAGCTATAAAAATACAGGTTCATCCTTAAAATTTCTTTAACAGATGGAATTTTCTCCTTTAATACAAATTTAATGTTTTTAAGCCATTAATGATTGGTTCCCTGGTGTGACATCCTTCTCAACATTAGTGTAAGAGTGGACCCTATTGCGTGTGAAAAATAAGTTTGAGATTTTTTCTGCTTTAAGAGGGCAATGTGCAGTGCTTATCACACTTCTGCTCGCCATTGGTTTATATTTTCTGATAGGGCTGAGCTCTCTTCAACCAATCCACGCTGTGCCCGCTAAAGATATTCCTCTTTTGTTTGTTATTGTGGTGTGTGGAATCCCTCTGCTCTTACAAATCGTTTTAAAAATATTTAAGCATGATCCTTTGTATTGCAAGCTCTTGCAGAGCGCATGCCAACGACAGCCCATCGCAAAGTAGGGGCACGTATCGAGGATATTGCTATAAAAAAAATTAAGATTGGGGATTACATTGTAATTTACCCTCACGAAACATGCCCCGTTGATGGAGTTATTAGTCAAGGTCATGGCTCCATGGATGAATCTTATCTGACGGGAGAACCCTACCTTGTTTCAAAAGCACCAGGAGCATCCGTGCTTTCTGGCGCCATTAATGGGGAAGAAATGCTCAGTATTCGCGCAGAGAAACTGCCACAAGATTCTCGATACGCTAAGATTATGAAAGTTATGGAAGACTCTGAGCAACGACGCCCCAAATTCCGGCGTTTAGGAGATCAGTTAGGTGCCATTTTTGCTCCTCTTAGCCTAAGTATTGCCTTATTCACTTGGTATATGACGGATGATCCGGTGCGATTTCTTGCTGTTCTTGTCATTGCCACACCTTGTCCCCTCCTTATTGCCATTCCAATTACAATCATTAGCGCTATTTCTTTAGCGGCTAGAAAGGGAATTATTATAAAGGATCCGGTTGTTTTAGAACGGTTACCCACCTGTAAAACAGCCATATTTGATAAAACCGGAACCCTCACCTATGGCCAGGTAGAGGTCGTAGGAATCACTCTTTTACCTGGATTTGACAAAGAGAGTATTCTGCAACAGGTGGCGAGCGTAGAACGGTTTTCCAAGCACCCTCTCGCAGTTGCCATCGTAAAAGCAGCCACAACAGCACGCTTGAGTCTTTCTACTGTGGAAAAGATAAATGAAACATCAGGACAGGGCTTAATTGGCTATGTGAAGGGAGAAAGTATTCAAATTACCAGTCGTGCGAAGCTCACTGACAAGTTTCTCGATCAAATCGCGTCATTGCCACCCCTAACACGCGGGATGGAGAGTGTTGTCTTGATCAACGATAAGATAGCTGCTCTCTTTCATTTTCGCGATACACTCCGCATCGAAGGACAGTCCTTTATTGCTCACCTTGCTCCCATTCATTATTTTAAAAAGATTATGATTGTCTCTGGCGATCGCGCGCCAGAGGTTAATGACATAGCAAAACAGCTGGGAATCAAAGAGGTTTATGCAAGTCAAACTCCCGAACAAAAGGTTGATATCGTCCGCAAAGAAACAGCCAAAGCACCTACCCTCTTTATGGGGGATGGGATTAATGATGCACCTGCTCTTGCTGCAGCTACCGTAGGACTTGCCTTTGGACAGCATAATATTGTGACAACTGAAGCTGCCGGTGCTGTGATCTTAGAAGGATCCCTTGCCAAGGTGGATGAGTTGATTCACATCAGCACGCTCATGCGACGGGTAGCTTTAGTAAGTGCAAGCGGAGGGATGCTTTTGAGTGGGATTGGAATGTATTTTGCTGCCATTGGAATGATTACACCCGTTATGGGCGCCTTGTTACAAGAAGGCATTGATATGATAGCTATTCTTTATGCTCTTCAACTGACCTGGCAATCCAAGATTTCAGTGGATATTAAGACTGCCTAAAAATGTGATTAACGGAACTTTTTGCGCCCATATTTTAAAGCACCCCCCTTATTTAAACACACCTCTATTTTATTTAGATAATGTCTTAGATAAATTTTATCTGCAGTCTTTAATGTTCAAAAACCTTTTTAAAGGCTGTTAAATTAGGTTCATATCCAACAATTGAAAAATAAACTTTCTTAAAGGCTCCAAGAAACTCAGGTTCAGCCAGAACACCCTGGAATAAAAGAGCAACAACGTCAGGTCGATTAGCAAATGCCCCACAGCCCCAAGCTCCAAGAATAACCGTAGAGTGCCCGTGAATCATTGCAGTACGAAGCACATTTCTAATCTTATGAGTCATTCCCGTTAGATAGGCACCTTCACGGGGAGAAGAAGGGCTATTGAGATTGTAAGCTGCACAGGCAATAAAATTAAGACCTTTAACAGGGGGGATAAAGAAGAACCTGTCATTCTCTTTCTGTCTAATTAAAAGCACATCTGGACTGTACACAGTCCCAAATTCCCCCAAATTATAAACAGGAAGGGTCGTCTGTAAGTAGGGATTATCTTTAGGATTCAAACTTTGATAGTAATTCGTAAGGTGTGAAATTTTTTCTTCTTGAGCTCCCCCATTATCTGCGCCTACTCCTCCATTAGGAGAGGTTTGAGAAGCAAAATTCAGAGCTACTGGATTTTCGCCCATGGCAATAGAGTCTAGCATTGTTTCCAGGGTTCCTTTATTAAGGACTTGAATGACAGTTTTATGTCTTGCAATTGGCATTGAGCGGTCTAGAGTTTCAGCATCTGCGTAAAACTTTGTATTTCTTTGCATCTGCTTCACTTGGGCAGGATTAATAACCACCATTTGTCCGTCTCTCAAAGGATATTCCCCCAATTCGAGGGCTTCTATGGATTCCCGATAAGAGTCTGCAAACCCTCGGCTTCCTAAACCAACACGGGTACTAAACCAAGAACTTCCACTTCTTCCTGTTATTTGGTGGCTTTCTATGTCTTTTTGAACATCTAGCAAAACGTTATTAATTCGAACGCCTAAGGGGAGCTTAGTTACGCCATCAAAGGCGGGATTACGGATTATGAGCCAGGTACGTGTTTCCTCTGGTGGAACAACAGAAGAGAAAGTAACACTTTTTTGGCCAGGGGAGACAGTAACTCCTCCTTCATAATACCCCTTCTGGTTGGAATTAAGAAAAGAGAGAGCTGTTGGTTGCGTTACCTCATCAAAAGTACATGTAACGGTTAGCTTCTGACCTGGCTGACTATCCACTTGGTTTGTCTTAAGAAGACCTAAGTCAACCCAATCGGGTAAAATAGTAAAGGGAGGCTCTTCCTCAACATTTACAAAAACGTCATTAACCCGAACACCGAGAGGGAGTTGAGTTACGCCATCAAAAGCAGGATCACGAATTACTAACCAGGTGCGAGTCTCTTCGTTTGGAACGATGGATGTGAAGCTAATTCTTCTCATCCCAGGCTCTACAACAACTCCCCCATCATAATAACCATTCTGCTTGGAATTAAGAAAAGATATATGTGTTCGCTTCTGTATTTCATTAAAGGTACACGTAACGGTCAACTTTTGGCCCGGATGAACATTCATTTTGTTTGTCTTGAGAAGCCCTAATTTATCCCAATCTTGTAAAAAAACAACGGGCTGGTCCTTTACTTTAGAAGCTCCACTTGATGTGTCTTCCTCAGCAGTTAATCTTTCTAGGTGTGTTCTGAGGTATTGCTTTAAAATCGGCATTGTACGCAGGTCTTTATCTTCATCAGATGAATCGCTTGCTATCCTTAAAACAGTGTCTAAAAGTGTAGATTCTTCCGTGATAAGGTCCGCTACTCTGACGTTCGATGGAGACTTAAGTCGTGTTTGAAGTTTTTTCTGTTCACTAGCTATCTCCTCAACTGAGCCAAACGGCCCAAACTGTGCCTTTACGGAAGATAGGCTTAAAACAGCAGTTACCATTAAATAAAAAAAATATTTTCTCACAATACCGTTACCTTTTTGAAAAGAGATCATTTCTTTTTAAAATATAATGATGAGCAGAACTTTGTACAATATTTTTTTAGTCTGTATTTTAAAGAAGACCCCTTGCTCCTTTTATTTCGTTCCACCAACACAAAGCGCTCTAGCTTGCAAAAATAGGTTACTCTGAATATTGTAACGCCAGGTTAATAGAAAAGAGATGCGTCCCTTTCTACCGAAAGTCCTTATACAAGAAGGTTACTCTATGTTCATCCCCTTACGCGTTCATACAGCCTATTCCTTGCTCGAAGGGGCTATCCCTGTCAAAAAGCTGATTGCCCTTGCAGAGGCCTATAATATGCCTGCGGTGGCTATGACTGATACGGGCAATCTTTTCGGAGCGCTGGAATTTTCTTTAGCGGCACGAGACGCGGGTATTCAACCCATTTTTGGATGTCAAATTCAACTTATGGCTAAAGCAGAGACAGAGCTTCTTGTTTTGCTTGTCCAAAATGAACAAGGATACAAAAACCTTCTTAAAATCGTCTCTCATACCTACCTCAAAGGCGGCGAGACGCCTCACATTGATGTTGAGACACTGACTTCATGGACGGAGGGACTCATTGCCTTAACGGGTGGACCTCAAGGAGGGCTCGCAAAGCGGCTTGAGCGTGGTCTTGAGGGAGATACCTATCTCAAAACCCTTCAAACTCTTTTTAAAGATCGACTTTACATTGAAATTTCTCGTCAAGGACCCCGCACATCTGAAGACGAGAGGGTGGAGGACGCGCTTATCAAGCTTGCGTATACTCATAATATTCCTCTGGTTGCAACCAATGAGGCTTTCTTTCCTAGTCCTTCCTTATACGAAGCTCATGATGCCCTGTTATGTATTGCAGGAGGAACTTATGTAAATGAAAAAGAAAGACGGCGCCTCACCCCTGATCATTGCTTTAAATCTCCAGAGGAGATGGAAGCTCTTTTTGCCGATCTTCCAGAAGCTATTAAAAATACGCAAGTTATTGCCCAGAGGTGCAGTTTTCTTTTAACGCCCATTGATCCCATTTTGCCCTCTTTTCCTTGTGATAATGAGGTGGAGGAGCTCCGCATCCAGGCGCGCGCAGGACTTGAAAACCGGCTTACGCTCTATGTCTTCACCCCAGATATGGACCCAAAAACAAAGGATGACATCCGACAAAAATATATAAAGCAACTCGAGTACGAGCTTGGCGTCATTGAAGAGATGAAGTTTCCGGGCTATTTCCTTATTGTTGCAGACTTTATTAAGTGGACAAAAGCCCAAGGCATTCCTGTAGGGCCAGGGCGAGGGTCAGGGACAGGATCGGTTGTGGCGTGGTCTCTGACAATCACCGATCTTGATCCCTTGCGGTTCGGCCTTGTATTCGAGCGATTCTTAAATCCAGAGCGTGTCAGCATGCCAGATTTTGATATCGACTTTTGCCAAGATCGGCGAGACGAGGTCATCCGCTATGTGCGCGATAAATATGGGGCTGATCGGGTAGCTCACATTATTACCTTCGGAAAACTCCAAGCGCGCGCCGTTTTGCGGGATGTGGGGCGTGTCTTGCAAATGCCTTATGGCCAAGTGGATCGTATTTGTAAACTCATTCCCAACCATCCCGGAACAGCGGTTACGATTGAAGAAGCCATTGAGCTTGAACCGCAGCTGAAGCAAATGGCAGAGCAAGAGGCGGAAGTCAAACACCTGATTACTATTGCTCAACAGCTGGAAGGACTTTACCGCCATGCTTCAACCCATGCAGCAGGCGTTGTCATTGGGGATCGTCCGCTGGATGAGCTGGTTCCTCTTTATTATGACGCTCGGTCTCCCTTACCAGCCACCCAATTTAATATGAAATACGTCGAACAAGCAGGTCTTGTAAAGTTTGACTTTTTAGGTCTCAAGACCCTTACTGTCATTCAACAAACGGTTGGATATTTAAAAGAAAGAGAGATTGATCTTGATATCTTAGCGCTTCCTCTGGATGACGATAAAACCTTTGAGCTTTTAAGGCGAGGAGAGACGATTGGCATGTTCCAGGTGGAAAGTTCTGGCATGACAGATCTTGTCCGCAAACTGAAGCCAGACAAGTTTGAAGACATCATTGCCATAGGAGCCTTATATCGCCCTGGCCCCATGGATAACATCCCGCGCTTTATCGCGTGCCGTCATGGAGAAGAAGAAGCGAGATACCTCTACCCCGAGCTTGAAGCTATTCTAGGAGAAACCTATGGAATCATGGTTTATCAAGAGCAAGTTCTCCAAATCGCGCGAGATCTTGCAGGCTATACCATGGGAGGGGCTGACCTTTTGCGTAAAGCCATGGGTAAGAAAATTAAGTCGGAAATGGATGCGCAACGCAAACGATTTACAGACGGTATTTTAGAACGCATGGGAGGAAAACCCGCCACAGCCAAAGCTCTTTTTGATCAAATTGAAAAATTTGCAAGTTATGCTTTCCCAAAAGCGCACGCCGCTGCTTACGCCCTTATCACCTATCAAACAGCTTATTTAAAAGCCCACTATCCCGTTGAATATATGGCAGCTTTGATGTCTCAGGAGCTTCATAATACGGACAAACTGACTTTCTTTGCACGAGAAGTTAAGCGCCTTGGAATTGAGCTCTTATCCCCAGATGTAAACCACTCTTACGCAGGATTTAAGGTTGAAAAGGGTGCCATTCGCTACGCCCTTGCGGCCCTTAAAAATGTAGGTGCCGCTGCAATGGACGCCCTTGTAGGTGAGCGTCAAAAAAATGGCCTCTATAAGGATATTTTTGATTTTATTGAGCGGGTAGATGGGCGTGTTATTAATAAACGACAAATGGAAAACCTCGTTACAGCTGGGGTCTTTGATAGTTTTTCCG
Organism: Pseudomonadota bacterium; assembly: GCA_016185255.1. Taxonomy (GTDB): domain Bacteria; phylum Pseudomonadota; class Alphaproteobacteria; order UBA9655; family UBA9655; genus UBA9655. Next base: position 9,729 of record JACPNY010000008.1, on the reverse strand, counting down.
ACAATCGTCGCCAGTTTATGGAAAACCTTGAGATCTTGCTTCGTTACGGTAATGAGGATAAACGCCCCCAAGGGCTATTTGATCTTGAAGTGACACGCCCTAAATTTAGTCCTGTTGAGGATTGGCCTGCCCTTGAAAAGCTCCGCCATGAATTTGCAGCCGTGGGGTTTTATCTCACGACCCATCCTCTGAATGCCTATGGAATGTCCCTTGAGCAGATCGGCGTCCTTCCTGTTTCAGACATGATGGCGCGTGCTCAAGACGGCACCTATCGCCTGGCTGGGATTGTGATTACGAAGCAAGAGCGGGTGGCTAAAAGTGGCCAGCGCTATGCATTTGTTCAGCTTTCTGATGCCACAGGTGTTTTTGAAGTGACTGTTTTTTCTGAACTTTTAGCCCAATACCGTGATATGTTAGATCCTGGAACAGCGCTTCTTGTCACCATTTCTGCACAATTTTCTGATGAGGCAACGCGCCTTACCTGTCAAAGTATGGAAAGCTTAGAAAAAGCAGCTGATGGGGGAACCTTAACAGTGAATTTATCGACAGAAGACCAGGCTCGTACGTTAATTCGCCTTCTAAAGACTGCTCATCAGGGAAAAACAAACATTGTTCTTAAAGTTGGCCTTGATAAAAGTGTCGCAACGTTTTCTCTACCCTCCACTTACACCCTCTCCCCCGATCTGAGGGTGGCTTTAGGAGGATTGGGGAGGTGAAACGTCCTCGAAACTGTCGATCGTGACCAATCAAATTCAATTTTATCCTTTTCTTCTCTGACAATTATTGATAGTCCTTCACTGACAATTTTATGCCTGTGTCTTGTTCGTTTTAGCACCATTTGTATGAGAAAGGATAAATCTCTTGCTCGAAATGTATTACAAAATTGTTAGTGTAATATGTCTTGTTTTCTTGTTTTCCCAAAACACTAATGCTGCACCCAGTTATGGAGATATAAGTATGCAACAACGCGTCGTCGTCATTGAAGGCATAGCTGGAAATCTAGGCATCAATCTTCTCACTCCAGAGATAGTTAAACTTGCCCAACGTTTTAAAGATAATCCACACGTTAAATTTTATGGTACGGAGTTGAACACTGATAAAATAACAGCCAAAGGTAAGGAAAGTCTTAAGACTTTAACTGCTTTAGGGATGATTATAATTAATAAGTCTGATGCTGCAGGAATGAAACTGTATACATCTTTACAGCCAGATTATGTGTTCTTAGCGACTCCAGCACACACCCATATCAAGCTGGCACAAGAATGGCTAAAACGCGCTCATCCCCCTAAAGCAGTTTTAGTTGAAAAACCATTTTCTGAAAATCTTAAGGAAACAAGAAAATTTGTGGAATTTTTAAATCAAAATCCACATTTAAAATCAAAAATTTACGCGTATGATTTTGCTGATGACAATTTTGCGTTATGGGGTGAAAGTTTAAAACAAATACAGAGTTATTTGGGGCCCATTTCAGAAATGATATTCTTCTGGATGCAGGATCACAGTGGGGCTGACAAGGGCTCTTATACCTACTTATTAGCCGGGGATGATCGCCCGATCACTCGTGAAAATCGGATAGCTCAACTACCAGAAGAGAAACGTATGGTATTTGATGCCTTCCCTCATTTTTTCAACCCCATAGAAGATCTTACGGATTTAAGGGATGCTACCATTACAGATGTTAAGGCTGCCCAATATCAAACGGCTGAGATTAAAGGCGAAACTTTTGTTGCAGCTAGAGTTCTTCTAAACAGCCGGTTAACCCCAACAGAGCCTATTGTCGCTACCATGTATGCCGGAAAAGGGGTAGGGGGTGTGGAGACTTTAGACATGAACCGTTTAGCTCATATGTTAATTTTACGCAATAAAGTAGGCAAAGAGATACGTCTAAGTATAGATGACGCTACTGCCTATTTTGTTAAAAGCAATGGTCAAGTTGAAAAACGTATACCTTTGGTAAAGTTATATGCCCGCACAATGGAAAATTTATTTTTTGGCAACGCGGAATTTGGCAGAACACCCCAGTATGCCTTACAATGTTTAGAGGTGTTGGATAAAATCAGAGATAAAATAAACACGCAGTTAAAACAAACAAATCTCGACACCTATAGATTAGGCACCAGCAAAGTATCAGCTCCATCCTTAGAAAAAATACTGCAAACAACTAGGCGTGTCTATGGCACACGCGAAGACATGCTGTGTGGACAAGAATTAAAAGTTCTTGTTCCACAATCTCGTCTAAGAACGACTCAAATGGAATTAAAATAGCTCTGAGGAAAATCAGCTTTTGATTATATTAATATGATAGATGGTGATTTTTCTGTTGGTGCAAAATAAATTATCCTGCCTTAATTTAAGCAGGTTTTCTCACACGCCAAACTTTCATAGTATTTTACATCATTAGCATTACGGGTCGCAAGGATGAGCTTGTCTTTTTCTTTATCCTCAAATTCATCCCTTATAAAATCAAGAAGCTTTTCAAAATCCTGATCAACAGCATTTAAACACTCTTTTTTGCTACTATATCCCGGACATTCAGGAGCTTTGGCAAGAGCCTGAAAAGGAATGAGAAGGGTCAGAAAAGCAAAAATATACATGGGTACCTTCTTTTAAAAATCAGGATCTAAAAGAACGGTAACAAAAAAATCTTAAGAACTTCTTAAAGATAAAAAAAAGGGCCCCGAAGGACCCTTTTTAAGGATATGGGATTGATTTCTTTTAGAAACCCATTCCACCACCCATGCCCATACCATCCATATTTGGCATAGGAGATTCTTTTTTCTCAGGCTTTTCTGCAACCATGGCTTCTGTTGTGATGAGAAGACCCGCAACAGAGGCTGCGTCTTGAAGGGCGATACGCACCACTTTCGTAGGATCTACGATTCCTGCTTTCACAAGATCCGTATACTCTCCGCTTTGCGCATTAAACCCAAAGTTAGTGTCTTTGCTCTCAAGCAATTTTCCAATAACGATAGAGCCATCAACGCCCGCATTCACCGCAATTTGCCGTGCAGGAGATTGAAGTGCCTTCCGGATGATATCAATGCCAACCCGTTGCTCGTCATTGTGAGGTTTTAAGGATTCAAGAGACTTAATGGAGTACAAGAGCGCCACGCCGCCACCGGCTACAATGCCTTCTTCAACAGCAGCCCGTGTTGCATACATGGCATCTTCTACACGATCTTTGCGCTCTTTCACTTCGATTTCAGTGGCACCGCCAACGCGAATCACCGCAACCCCGCCTGCAAGTTTTGCAAGGCGTTCTTGGAGTTTTTCACGATCATAATCGGAGCTGCTTTCTTCGATTTGCGCCCGAAGGTGTGTACAACGTGCTTCAATATCAGCCTTAGCGCCAGCACCATTGATGATGGTTGTGTCATCTTTTGTAATCACAACCTTTTTCGCTGTTCCAAGCATGCTAATGGTAACATTCTCAAGCTTCAACCCCACATCTTCAGAGACGAGCTGGCCACCGGTTACGGTTGCGATATCTTCGAGCATCGCTTTCCGGCGATCTCCAAAGCCAGGCGCTTTCACAGCAGCAACTTTCAAGCCACCACGCAACTTGTTCACAACGAGTGTTGCAAGAGCTTCACCTTCCACATCTTCTGAAATAATGAGGAGAGGACGTCCTGATTGAACTACAGTTTCAAGAACAGGAAGGAGAGGTTGTAACCCGCCAAGTTTCTTCTCATGAAGAAGAATGTAAGGATTTTCCATCTCGCATACCATCTTCTCTGGATTGGTCACGAAGTAAGGCGATAGATAACCACGATCAAACTGCATTCCTTCAACCACATCGAGTTCGGTTTCAAGGGATTTTGCTTCTTCAACCGTAATGACGCCTTCGTTGCCAACCTTTTTCATGGCTTCCGCAATCATTTTACCCACTTCGTGCTCTCCGTTAGCAGAAATTGTGCCGACTTGCGCAATTTCTTCATTGGTCGCAACAGAACGGGAACGCTTTTTCACGTCTTCAATAACGGCTTGCACAGCCATATCAATGCCGCGCTTAAGATCCATAGGATTCATGCCAGCAGCAACAGCCTTTACGCCTTCTTTAACAATAGCATGAGCCAAGACGGTTGCGGTTGTTGTTCCATCCCCTGCAATGTCAGAGGTTTTAGAAGCAACTTCACGCACCATTTGTGCGCCCATATTTTCGAACTTATCGGAAAGCTCGATTTCCTTTGCAACGGAAACACCGTCCTTTGTGATGCGCGGTGCTCCAAAGGATTTGTCCAGAATAACATTCCGCCCTTTTGGACCTAAGGTGACACGCACTGCATCGGCCAAAATTTCAACACCACGGAGCATACGCTCCCGGGCATCCGCACTAAATTTTACTTCTTTCGCCATAATTTATCTTCCTTTCTCTTAAGCAACGATTCCCATGATGTCGGATTCCTTCATCACGAGATATTCTTCACCGTTAAATTTCACTTCTGTTCCGGACCATTTGCCAAAAAGAATGCGATCTCCTGCCTTAACGTCTAAGGGAAGCACTTTTCCATCTTCAAGACGGGTGCCTGATCCCACAGAGATCACTTCACCTTCCATCGGCTTTTCTTTGGCTGTATCGGGGATAATAATTCCACCGGCTGTTTTCTCTTCTTGCTCGATCCGACGAACAAGAACGCGATCGTGTAGTGGTCTAAATTTCATTTGTCTCTCCCTTCATGTTGGGACCTTACGGGGTTAAATTAGCACTCTCACCACGAGAGTGCTAAAATGTATAGCTGAGGGGGCTTGCCCTTGTCAACAGATATTCACGAAATGGGCAATTAAGGGGGAAAAGAGAAGAGCCCCTTTGAAAGGAGCTCTTACAAAATGTAACCTTATTCTTCAGAAGCAAAAAGAACACCCTCTGCCTTGATCAGGGGAGTCGAGATACCGGTTGGGAGTACAGACTTATTCGTGAGAAAGAGTATTTGTCTGTCAGGGACAAAGGAAAATCAGGAGACGGCGCAGAAACGTAGTCACATGTCATCGAGTTTATATTTATCAGTCTAAAGAAATATTTTAAAATAATCCAATTTTTTGATTGGCCATTTATATTTTATTAACTTCTTTATGGCATACTAAAAATAAGAGGGACTGTTTTTTCAAGGAAACTTGAGCTCAGTCCCTCTTTCATAAAGTGACTTTTCCCCTCTTCCCTAATCCTCTCCTCGTAAGGAATTAACAAAACCCGCAAGCCCCACCTGTCTCCGCCGTTTTAAGCGTTCTGCTTGGATAATGGAGCGCACCGCATGAACACTTTCTGCAAGGGTCGTGTTGATAATAACGTAGTCATATTCAGCCCAGTGACTGAGCTCACCAGAGGCTTTACTCATGCGCAAGCGGATTGTTTCATCCATGTCTTCAGCTCGCCCCCGCAAGCGGGCTTCAAGGGTCTCTAAGGTAGGAGGTAGAAGGAAAATACTCACTAAATTCGCCGTTGAAATTTGTTTTAATTGCTGCGTTCCTTGCCAATCAATATCAAAGAGGATATCCGTTCCCGCCTCAAGGTGATTTTCAACAGACGCCTTGGGAGTTCCATAATGATGCCCATAGACAAGGGCGTGCTCTAAAAAGTGATCCTCTTGCACCATATGAGAAAAGGTGGCCTTATCAACAAAATGATAATCTTCTCCTTCCTTCTCTGAAGCACGTTGAGGGCGAGTTGTGACAGAGATGGAAAGTTCGAGGCCCTCCTCAAGATTTAAGACATGATGAGCAACCGTTGTTTTTCCCGCCCCAGAGGGAGAAGAAAGAACAACCATAAACCCACGGCGGGCAATGGTAAGGGAGGGTGTTTTTTCTATCATAGGCTTTGCTTCGCTTAAAAACGTTGGTACAATGGGACAATACTGGAGAAGAGCCTATGACGACGGTCAGAATTTATCAACCTCTCAAAAGCACAATGCAAGCGGGTAAAGGAAAAATAAAAGAATGGTGTGTGACTTTTGAATCAAAAGATCCTCTCCTCCCTGACCCTTTAATGGGATGGGTGAGCTCTCAGGATATGAGGCAAGAACTGAATCTTTTTTTCCCTAGTCTTCTCAAAGCCATTGATTATGCTAAAATAAATGGGTTTTCTTATAGTGTATGCACTCCTTCAAAAACTGAAACGCGCCTTAAAAACTATGGACTTAATTTCACATGCTCGCGCCTAAGGGGGGAGTAGGGACGTATGAAAATCTTCTAGACACTCGTCCAATTACTGATTACTGATATTTGTCATCTGAAATGGGCGTATAGCTCAGGGGGAGAGCACTACGTTGACATCGTAGGGGTCGCAGGTTCAAATCCTGCTACGCCCACCATTTTAGAAATATGAGTAGGTGTGGCTACAGGGCTATGCTGATTCACGATCCATCCTCCTCCTAAAACACGTGAGTCTTGATAAAAGACACACGCTTGGCCAGCAGCAACGCCATATTCGGGAATGAGAAAGGTCACATGGGCACGCCCATCTTCCTCAAGGATGACATCTGCTGGGACAGGAGGACGGGTTGAGCGGACTCTAACCTCACAACGAACAGGCCCTTCTACTTTTTCTCCGAGCCAATTCACCTCTTTGACCCAAATCTCGGTGCGGGCTAAGGCCTCATAGGGACCCACAATCACACGGTGGGTTGTGGGATCCAAACGAATGACATAAAGAGGATCTCCCCCTCCGATTCCAAGGCCTTTTCGTTGCCCAACTGTGTAATTAATAATTCCTTTGTGGGGACCTAAAACGCGTCCATCCAGATGAACAATTTCTCCTTCTTCCAAAGCGCCGGGACGCAGTTTCTCCAGAACGCTCACATAAGACCCATTGGGAACAAAGCAGATATCTTGACTGTCCGGTTTGTCGGCGATCTCAAGACCAAAACGGAGCGCATGAGCTCGCGTTTCTGTTTTTGGGAGGCCGCCTAAAGGAAACCTTAAAAAATCCAGTTGATTTTGAGTGGTCGCAAAAAGGAAATAGCTCTGGTCCCGAGAAGGATCAACGCCACGATGGAGCTCGGATTTTCCTTTTGTTTCAAGGCGTTGCACATAGTGGCCTGTGATGAGAGCTTGGGCCCCCAACTCACGTGCTGTTGTTAGAAGGTCTTTAAATTTAACCTGTTGATTACAGCGCACGCAAGGAATGGGTGTTTCTCCCTTTAAGTAGCTGTCCGCAAAATCTTCAATGACTGCTTGGTTAAAGCGAGATTCATAATCCAATACATAATGAGGAATGTCGAGTTTATCACATACCTGGCGCGCATCATAAATATCTTGCCCTGCACAACAGGCCCCCTTTTTGCCAAGGGCTGCCCCTTGATCATAAAGCTGCAAGGTCATACCAATGACCTCAAATCCTGCTTCTACCATGAGAGCCGCTGCAACAGAACTATCCACGCCCCCCGACATGGCTACAACAATACGTGTATCTTGAGGTGATGTATTAAAACCAAGAAGATTCATATAATTTACTCTTTACTTAAGGAGTTGTACTTATGAAGTTTAAGACGTGTGTTTTGCAAGAAAAAAATTTCTAATGCGTCATTCCGGGATCTAGAAAATCTTAGTCCTGAAAGGGCTTAGATTTTCTTGATACCCGGAAACCAGGAGAGTAATTGCAACATTTTCTAGATTCCGGGTATTAAGAAACCCTAACCCCCTCGCGTTCCTCGGGAAGGGTTTCTAAATCCCGGAATGACGTGGTTGGGGGTAGCCTTATCCAATATTGAGCTTAGAAAAAGCAACCCTAGCCTTCATACACCTCCCCATACCCTCCGGGAAGAGCGCGGCGAGCTTTAACAAGCGTATCGGGACTTAAGGACACACTGTTACAAAAATCTAACAAAACCGCGTCATCTCCTAAAATGGCATCCAGGACACCTCCTAAAAAGTCACTGTCACGAAAACGCCCTTTGAGTTCTTGAGGGGTGATGCCGGATACCATTAAGAACCGTCCCAAAAGCTCATCATCTTTTGCTAAAAACGCCAGGGCCTGGAGAGCTATGGTTTCTGCTTTTTCTTTGTCCATTCTTAAAATCCCTCATCATTCATAATTATTTTACGCGCCTCTTCCTCAAATTCTTCAAGTTTCTTTCGAAGACGATGGTCACTGATATCAACCTTTGCTGCTTCCAAGTCCTTCAATACCTTGTAAAGCACATCTTCCTTATGAGCCCGTTGCACATCAACGAGAATGATCTCTTCTATATAAAGATCTGCTTTTTCGTCAGTATACCCTAAAAGGCTCACCACCCACAGACCAAAAAGGTGATTGCGCTTGGCATGAATGCGAAAAGTAAGCTCTTCGTCATGAAAATACTTTGTCTCAAAGGAATGTTCTCGGTCCTTAAAGCCGTCCCCGGATGAATGGTCCATCTTTTTAACTTTTTATTTTTGTACATTTTACATCACTTCAGGTACAAAGTAGAGTCAAAAAAGGGTTAAAGCACGTGACCGTCTCAAAAGATAAGTTTGATTTTGGATTCGAACAAGTTTCAGCCACCGAAAAAACGGAAAAAGTAACGCGGGTCTTTGAACGGGTATCGTCTCGCTATGACATCATGAATGATGTAATGAGCTTTGGGATCCACCGGTTGTGGAAAAAGTGGTTTGTGGAAAGCCTGCCCTTACACCAAAATGGAGTGTATCTGGATGTGGCTGGCGGGACGGGGGATATTGCCTCTTCCCTCTCTGATCGCTTGACCCGTTTTGGAGTTCAGGCTCAAATACTCGTTTCTGATATTAATCCTGCCATGATAGAGGCGGGAAAGAAGAAGTGTCCTCACCTGTCATGGGCGTGTGGGAGTGCAGAGGCGTTGCCTCTTCCTGATCACTCTGTGGATGTGATTACGATCGCCTTTGGGCTGCGGAACGTCACCCACCGAGACAAAGCTTTGCTTGAATTCTATCGCGTCCTTCGGCCGGGGGGAAAAATGGCGTGCCTTGAATTTAGCCAACCAGCGCAGCCTCTCCAAAAACTGTATGACCTTTATTCCTTTCATATCATCCCCAAAATGGGAGAAGTCATTGCTCAGGATAGGGAGGCTTATCAATACCTCTCTGAGAGTATTCGCACTTTTCTTACCCGTGAAGAGCTATTATCTCTCATGAAAAGTGTAGGGTTTACGCGGGCTAAATATGAAACCTTTACAGGGGGTGTTGTGGCCTTGCATACGGGATATAAACTGTAAAGAGGGCAAAACATCTAAGCCCCACAGGGGGCTTAGGGGTTCTCAGGTATATTATTTCTTTGCTGCGGGGGGCACGGCGTTCGCTGGTGCGGGCGTCCCAGGGCTCATGCAAACAACCGTGTTTTGACCGTTTATAGTTTGTGTTAATATATGAACTATATTACCTAGAAGATTTCCGCCCACACTAATGTCTGCTCCTGAGCCGAACTGACCAACGGTAACTGCTGGTGAAAAAACGGCAATTGGAGGCTGCTGGTTATTACAAGTCGGATAAATGGCGTACGCACTTTTGTTTGTTAAGGTTGGTTGAACGCATCCTTGTGGTGCATTTACCGATGATTGATACGCGCATGCGTTCGGATAAACATAGTTTTCTGATATGTAGTCAGAAATTGTATTGGCTTCTCCTAAATTCATATTAGTCGAATCTATTAAGGGTGCTGCGGCTGTTAAAGTTGTTAAAGATGTATTCGCGTTTTGAAGAGCTTTTGTCATAACTGCTAATGAAGCTGCCCCACCTGTAATTTGAGAAACATAAGAGGGAAGGGCAGCTATCCACTTTATA
>JACPNY010000011.1 GCA_016185255.1 Pseudomonadota bacterium | reverse complement strand
TGCGCGGTACGCACGAATTAACATAATGGCACGGATTGAATCTAAAATGGCCCCTTTTGTATCTGTTGAGGTGCTCTTTTTTTTAGAAGAAACGGGTTGTGCTGTCCAACTCGGCCCTTTTGCGTCTTGTAAGGCCTTAGCATCGCTGTCTTTGAGAGAGGAAAAATACTGACGCCATTCCTCATCCACTGAAGAAGGATCATGAAGATATGAGGCATAAAGCTGAGCCACATAAAGGGCGTTATCTCCTGTAAGAAAGGAGCGGTTTTCATCTGTCCATGTGGAGGAAGGGGATGTCATTGGGGTTTATGCGTTTCTCATAGGTCCTTATAGGTTTAGCATTCTACAGAGTTCCCAGAAAAAATCAAACTTTGCGATTGCCCAAAAGGTTCTTTAATGTTTCTCCAATATCAGCAGGAGAAGTGGTGACTACAACGCCAGCGCTTCGTAAAGCTTCAATTTTGTCTTCAGCCCCTCCCTCTGAACCAGAGATGACAGCCCCTGCATGGTCCCCCCAATTTCTCCAATGAGGACGATGGAATCGGTATGTGGATCTTGATGAAAAAGATCAAGACAATCCACAAAGCTGAGACCATGAATGGGATCTCCCCCAATACCAATACAGGTAGACTGGCCCAAGCCCACAGCTGTAAGTTGAGCAACGGCTTCATAGGTAAGCGTGCCTGAGCGAGAGATAACGCCCACCTTTCCTGGCTTGTGAATATAGCCTGGCATAATGCCGATTTTGCATTCTCCTGGCGTAATAATCCCCGGACAATTAGGACCAATGAGGCGTGTGGAAGATCCTGTTAAAGCCCGCTTCACTCGCATCATGTCTAGGATAGGAATACCTTCTGTAATGCACACGACAAGAGCGAGTTTGGCATCAATGGCCTCTAAGATGGCATCTTCTGCAAAAGGCGCTGGAACATAAATGACAGAGGCTGTGGCCCCCGTTGCGTGAACAGCTTCCTGTACCGTATTAAACACAGGCAGATCTAAATGAAGGGTTCCCCCTTTTCCAGGGGTGACTCCTCCTACCATCTTTGTGCCATAGGCAATGGCTTGTTCTGAATGGAAGGTTCCTTGAGCGCCTGTAAACCCTTGGCAGATAACTTTTGTAGAAGCAGTGACGAGGACAGACATTACACAGCCTCCTTCACATATTGCACGATGCGCTGAGCTGCTTCAGAAAGACTATCTAAGGAAATAATAGAGAGTCCTGATTTTGCAAAAATTTCTTTTCCTAAGGCAACGTTGGTTCCTTCAAGGCGAACGACCAGGGGCACATTAAGATTCGTGTCTTTAACGGCGGCTATAATTCCTTCAGCAATAATGTCACATCGCATAATGCCTCCAAAAATATTAACAAGGATCCCTTTGACGTTTGGATCGGACAGGATGATTTTAAAAGCTTCTGTGACACGTTCTCGCGGCGCTCCCCCCCCCACATCCAGGAAGTTCGCAGGAGCTCCCCCATAAAGTTTAATGATGTCCATGGTAGCCATGGCAAGACCAGCCCCATTCACCATGCATCCAATCGTTCCATCGAGCTTAATGTAGCTGAGTCCCTGTTGAGAAGCCTGGTATTCCGTGACATCTTCTTCATCAAGGTCTCTCAAGGCGGCTATCTCCGGATGCCGATAAAGAGCATTGTCATCAAAGCTCATTTTCACATCAAGAGCGAGGAGCTTATGGTCCTTTGTAAGAACAAGGGGATTGATTTCCATAAGTGTGGCGTCAAGAGTTACAAAAGCCTTATGAAGGCCTTTGGCTAATCGCGTTAAGTCTTTAACTGAATCCCCCTTAAGCCCCAATCCATAAGCAAGTTGCCGCCCGTGGAAAGGTTGAAACCCAACAACGGGATCAAGGGTTACCTTAATGATTTTTTCAGGATGAGTTTTGGCCACCTCTTCAATATCCATCCCTCCTTCCGTTGAAGCTAAGAAAATCAAGCGAGAGCTGGAACGATCCAACAAGAGGCTCACGTACAATTCGTGCTCAATGGCACAAGCTTCCTCTATATAAACTTTTTTAACAAGCTTTCCTTGAAGTCCTGTTTGAGGAGTAATAAGGGTCATCCCCAATATCTGAGACGCTAGGGTATCCACCTCTTCAAGAGAGGTTGCAATCTTAACGCCGCCCCCTTTGCCACGCCCTCCCGCATGGATCTGAGCTTTAACAACCCAAGGGCCTGTCAATGTTTCAGCGATTTCTTTTGCTTCTCTTAATGTACAGGCAATCCCTCCTTGGGGGACAGACACACCGTAAGATCGCAATAAAGACTTTGCTTGGTATTCATGGATGTTCATATGGACATACCCTCCCTTTGATCCACTGCTTTCACAGCTGCAACCAAGTCACGCACGGCAGTTACTGAATGATCAAACATAGTACGCTCCGCCTCATTTAAGTGAAGTTCTATAACCCGCTCCACGCCCTGGGCGCCAAGAACAACAGGAACCCCCACATAAAGATCTTTTACCCCATATTCTCCTTGGAGCCACGCCGCACAAGGAAAAATTCTTTTCTTATCTCGCAAATAGGATTCGGCCATGGCAATAGCCGAAGAGGCAGGAGAATAAAAGGCCGATCCTGTTTTGAGGAGATTAACAATTTCTCCCCCCCCCTGGCGTGTGCGCATAACAATAGCATCCAGTCTTTCTTGGGTTGTCCACTTCATATGAATAAGATCAGGCAAAGGAATTCCCGCCACCGTTGAATAACGGATTAAAGGAACCATGGTATCGCCATGCCCTCCTAAGACAGAAGCATAGACATCTTCAACAGACACCTTAAATTCTTGGGCCAAAAAATAACGGAAACGCGCACTATCTAAAACGCCTGCCATCCCTACAACCCGATGAGGAGGGAGGGTTGACGCTTCCTGCAGCACGCCCACCATCACATCTAAAGGATTGGTCAGAATAATCACGAAAGCATCAGGGCAATGCTCTCGAATTCCTTCAGCAACCGCGCGAATAATTTTTGTATTAATCCCTAAAAGATCGTCCCGACTCATACCCGGTTTGCGGGGCACTCCTGCAGTCACAATAACCACATCAGCTCCTTCTAAGTCTTTGTAATCATTGCTGCCTTTAAAAACTCCATCAAATCCTTCAATAGGGGCGGATTCTGCAATATCAAGGGCTTTGCCTTGAGGAATTCCTTCCGCAACATCAATAAGGATCATATCTCCGAGTTCTTTCAAGCCCACAAGATAGGCGAGTGTTCCCCCAATTTGGCCGGCGCCTACAAGAGCAATTTTTGGTCGTGCCATGTTTTTTCTCTCTTTGTTCAGACGTTAGTTTGTATCATAAAGATGTTGCTTCAAAAACGCCCCACCTAGCCCAAGACCTCTCTCATCAATGCTATGCTCCAGATGAGGAAGAAGAGAAAAGGTCACAGGAACACCTATGGTTTTGAGACGGGTTTCAGCCGTTTTTGAGAAGGACGCAGGCAGAACGGGATCTTCCGTTCCATGAACAAGCAAAACAGGAGGGCGCGCAATCTTGAATTCCGTGGGGTCTTCTAAAAAGGCTCCTGAATACGCCACGACTCCCCCGCATTGAGGCCTTAAAAGAGCAATATGGAGGGAGAGCATAGCACCTTGAGAAAAACCCACCAAAGCCAGCTTTTCAGGCGGCAAATCATACAGTTTTAACAAGTCATCTAAATATCGATTAAAGGCAGGGGTAATGTGTTGAATTTCTTTTAAAATCCGTGTTGGCTCCCAATCTTCTAATCCAAACCATTGTTTTCCAGAGGGATTCATCTCACACATAAAAGGACCGTGGGGGGCTACAAATACGGTGTTAGGGAGGAGTGGCGCCCACACCTTTCCTAAGGAAAGCAGGTCGTCACCATTAGCGCCATAGCCATGGATGAGTACAACAAGAGAGTCGGGCTTACCCCCCGCAGCAGGTGAAAGGCTAGGTCCTGAAAAAACGTGTGCCATTTTTATTTCTCCTGTTGAAAACACGTTGTTCCCTAGCGTACAGAGTCCAAGAGCAAGGGCAAGCGCTGGACCCAAAGGAAACTGAAAACTTTTGTAAAGCAAGCGCCACAGAAGGGCAATAAGGATTCCCACACTTCCTGTAATCATCAAAAATAGAGGAAGAGAAGAAATCGGGAGCCAAAGGCCAGCGGCGGCCATCATTTTTACATCTCCAAACCCAAGTCCGTCTCGCCTTTGGAGAAGGGGATAAAGCTTGTAAAGTCCATATCCTATCGCTCCTAGAACAATAACACTGAGGCCATGGGTAATTCCGAATTGCAGAAACCCGAGACAGATCAGAAGAACAAGCCAGAGGTCAGGAATAATGCCTTCTCTAAAATCCTTGAGAGCAATAGCCGCTAAAATGAAGAGAAGGGAGAAGGAGATAAGTGTCATACTTTATTGTTTTATATGACTTAAAAATATCAGTCAATTGGGGGTAGGGAAGACCCTAAAACATGGAAAACTTATGCGCTTTACCGAATTTCCATATAAAGCGGCCTACCGGCCTTAATGTTAAATATTCGCTTATCAAATGGTCAATGAGGCCATGTTCAGGATAAACAACCTTAAGGATGTGATATCGGTGAGCAAGATAGAAAAGAACGCCGCGCTCCATTGAAGGGATAGAGGTGAAGTGTTGAAACTGTCCTATATTCAGCGACCCTTCTTCAGCAATTGAAACCAATACTCCTCGGAAGAGTTTAGAGGCAGTGTCTTCGGGGACAGTTTTATCCTTAAGAACTTCTCTTATGGTTAAGGAGCGTGGAAAAGTTTGATTCTCTGCTTCCTCTTTTAAAGCTTCATCGAGGGAGAAGGTTGTTATTCCTGCAGCTCTCTTCTTTTGAACGAGGGCTAAGGCCTCAATTAAGTAAAAAGCTGACTCCGGAATAGGCGTGCTCAAGATGCGCTTTGCTTCCTGTTCTGCGGGGCTCATTTCATGGAAAATGCTCTGAGTAGTCTCTAGCTGTTGATGTTGAGCACGAACAAGGGCTAAGAGCTCCTCGCGAGACATGTCTTCTGGCCGCGTAATTGGTAATGACTTTAAGTCGTTATCATCGTCTCCATGATCCATTCCGAAAAGATTGTTTTGGAGAAGGAAAACTAACCCCATAGTGAAAAAAAGAAAGAGGGTAAGAAGACGTCTTGTTTTTTTCAACATATTAGATTCCTTCAAAAGTATAGTAACATAAAGGCTCTATGGAGTCAGCAAATCCACCCTAAGAATCAACCTCACTACGAAGGTATCTCACCTCAATATAGAAAGCAAGGTTGCTAATGACCATTGTGCACACCTCTTAAGGAGGTATGCAGAGACATCTTGCCTTTGGGAAAAGAGTGGGGTATAAATCCTCCGTAAGGAATCTAATAAATAATGACTATTTTTTGAAAATAACATAAATAATTATTATAATAAAAGGAATATAAATGCCTGAAAAGTTTAAGGTAGATGGTGCAGCAGTTCGGGGACTTGCAGAGCTTCTGGGAGAGACAGGACTAACCGAAATTGAGTACCAAGTTGGGGACCAGCGCATTCGAGTTGTCCGCGCAAGTCTTCCCGCTCCTGTTTCTCATTATGTCCCTCCTCCTGCCCCTTCTGCTCCTCCTCCCCCGAGTGAGCCCTTAGCTCCCGTTATTGCCCTTGTGCCTTCAGGAGAAGCAGTACCCTCTCCCATGGTGGGAACTGTGTATTTATCTGCTGAACCAGGTAAAGCCCCCTTCGTTAAGGCAGGGGATATGGTGAAAAAAGGAGATACTTTACTTATTATTGAAGCCATGAAAGTCATGAATCCCATCCGTGCTCCTCGAGATGGTAAGATAGTTGAAATTTGTGTCTCTGACACAAAACCCGTAGAATTTGGAGAGCCCCTCGTTATTCTCGAATAAATAAAGGATTGTGGTATGTTTCAAAAAATTCTAATTGCCAACCGGGGTGAAATCGCCCTCCGTATTTCAAGAGCCTGTCGTGAGATGGGTATCAAAACGGTAGCTGTTCATTCGGAAGCGGATGCAGACGCCATGCATGTGCGTCTTGCGGATGAAAGTGTGTGCATAGGCCCCGCTCCCTCTCGTGAGAGTTATTTAAATATGCAAGCCATTCTTTCAGCAGCGGACGTGTGCGGTGTGGATGCGATCCATCCGGGTGTTGGGTTTTTGTCAGAAAATGCAGCCTTTGCTGAAATGGTGGAAGAGCATGGCATGACCTTTATTGGCCCAACGCCTGAGCATATTCGCCTTATGGGAGATAAAATTACAGCAAAAGAAACAGCCCTCGCCCTTGGAATTCCCGTAGTACCGGGCTCAAAAGGGGCCATTGATGTCGCAGGAGATGTTAAAGCCCTTGCAGAGAAAATTGGCTACCCTGTTTTGATTAAAGCCGCCTCTGGGGGAGGGGGCAAAGGAATGAAAGTGGCGCAGAGCTCGGCTGATCTTGAGGAGGCCCTCCGGCTTGCCCGCACGGAAGCGAAAGCTTGCTTCAATAATGACGAAGTGTATATGGAAAAATATTTAGGCCATCCGCGTCATATTGAGATTCAACTTATTGCCGATACCCACGGAAACGTGGCTCATTTAGGAGAAAGAGACTGTTCTCTCCAAAGGCGCCATCAAAAAGTGTGGGAAGAAGCCCCTTCTCCTGCCATTTCTGAAAAAGCACGGGAAAAATTGGGCGGCATCGTGGTGAAAGCCATAAAAAAGCTCGGCTATCGCGGCGTTGGCACCATTGAATTTTTGTTTGAGGATGGGGAATTTTACTTTATTGAAATGAACACCCGCCTTCAAGTAGAACATCCCATTACAGAAATGATTACAGGCATTGACTTGGTGCGCGAGCAAATTCGTGTTGCAGCTGGCCTGCCCTTAAGCTTTCGTCAAAAGGACATTTCTTTCAAGGGCCACGCCATTGAATGCCGCATTAATGCGGAAGATGCGGAAACCTTTATTCCGTCCCCAGGAAAGATTCAGGATTATCTCACTCCAGGCGGATATGGCGTGCGTGTAGACAGTGCCATGTATCAAGGATACCAAATTCCTCCCCATTATGACAGCTTGATTGCCAAGCTTATTGTTTATGGGGATACACGGGAAGAGTGCATCAATCGTGTACGACGTGCCCTTCATGAATACGTGATTACAGGAGTGAATACTCTTCTTCCTCTTCATCGTGCTCTTACAGAGGCTGAAGATGTCATCAAAGGGGAGTATGACATCCACTGGCTTGAAAAGTGGCTAGCTCTCAAGGCACAGAAAGCAGCCGCGTAGACTCTTTTCCCCTTTCCTCCTCCATGCGCTTAACATTAGCTTTTCCAGCATTAGCAAAAGGGTGCCTTGACTCAAGAATGCATGTTGGATATCTATTAAATCGGAAAAAATTTAATAAAAAAGTTCATAGTATGGGAAGAAATATGAAGAAGTTCATTCCTTTTGTTCTGTTACTATCGTGTCCTACTTTTGCAGCCAAAGTGCCATCTGTGCAACCTTGTTCAAACGCCTTCCAAGGAGTTTATATTGCTGGAAACGTTGGTTATGGCGAAGGAGGCAGTCTAACAAAATTCATTAATGCAATGAACAACGCGTTAGACAATATCAATGACTTAGGCTTTAATGGAATTGATGGAGGTGTAGGAACAGGCTATATTCATCGTTCCGGACCGTGGGCAGTGGGAATCTCCTTTGATGCTAATTGGACAAATGTAACCGGTGAACATAAGCATATTAATGAACAAGAATTGATTGGAGCTAGCCTGAGGAACTCCCTGCAACTCTATGCGCGTGCAGGATATGTGTTCTGTGAAAGAATCATGCCTTTCCTAGGCTTAGGGTGGGATAATTCTTTATGGCAACTCAATAGTGCACATACTAATGCCGCCAACATCACGAATAGGGATCGTGTGGCACATCGTCAAAATTCCTTGCTATGGAAAGCCGGTATAGACTTTTTAATTGAAAGTCATGTTGCTATGGGATTTGAATATACAGGAACCGTTTCCGAACGTAAGAATTATTTTTACCCCACTCAAGAATTTGTTGATTCTTGGAAGCCTCAATATAACAAATATGCCTTAACGCTTAAAGTGATTCCTTTTGCAGGGCCAAGCTCTTTACCCTCGTCTCAACAAGCGCCTTTACAAACTTGCCAGAAATCATTTCAAGGTATTCATCTTGGAGGCAATATCGGTTATGGATCAGTAGCAGCAAGAAAACAAAAGTTTAAAAACGACACTGTTAGTCGTAAAGGAGTCGTCAACCTCACAGGTATTGATGGAGGTGTTAGCGTCGGTTATACACGTCGATTGGACGCCTGGGCGCTTGGACTTTCTTTCGATGCTAACTGGTCTAATGCTTCTGGAAAACGAGTTAATACGCAGTTGAATAAAGCGCAGCTTGTGTATCTCAATAATTCTCTCCAACTCTATGCGCGTATGGGATATGTATTCTTCGAAAGGATTATGCCATTTATAGGGTTAGGCTGGGATAATTCTGCGTGGACCCAAACCTTGCAAGACCGAGGCCTCACAGAAAAAACAACCAAACGTCACAATGCCCTTTTGTGGAAAGTAGGTTCAGAGTTTTTGATAACGTCTTGTTTTATTGCTGGACTCGAATATACAGGCACAATGGCTCAACAGAAACGATATGTCCATGGACCTAACTTTATTGATTCAGACACAGGAACGCCTGGACAAATCTCAAATTCCTGGCAACCTCAATATAATAAATTTGCTTTAACTGCTAAATTTATTTTTGATTAAATGGCTCACACACCGAAACATATCCACTTTTGCGAATAGCTCTCTGCCATTCGGTGCTTTACGAAGACGCCTTAAAGTTTTTCTCTTGAATTTTATCAAGAAGAAGGCGTATAAGATCAGGTGTGGCCTTGAGTCACAAATACACACGCAGAGCGATCCTCCGGTGGCCCACGGGCCCCTCCCCTCTGCGGCGGTTTAACTGGAGAAAGGATAAATATCTCATGATGCCAACATTTACGATGCGTCAACTTCTTGAAGCTGGCTCTCACTTTGGACACCAAACACGTCGATGGAACCCCAAGATGGCTCCCTATTTATTTGGAGCGCGCGGTGGGATTCATATTATTGACTTGCAACAAACTGTTCCTCTTTTACACCATGCGCTTCAAGCGATTCGAGATGTTGTTGCTGGAGGCGGACGTGTTTTATTTGTAGGAACCAAGCGACAAGCCTCTCAAAAAGTTAAAGAAGCAGCCATTCTGTGTGGCCAATTTTATGTGAATCATCGCTGGTTGGGGGGCATGTTAACCAACTGGAAGACCGTCTCAAACTCGATTAAGCGCCTCAGAGAGCTGGAAGAAAGTTTAGAACAAGGCGCACACGGATTTACAAAGAAAGAGCTTCTGACTCTCGAACGGGAACGCAACAAGCTAGAACTTTCTTTAGGCGGTATTAAGGATATGGGAGGAACACCTGATATTCTCTTTGTCATCGACACAAACAAAGAAGATATTGCCATTAAAGAAGCCAACAAACTCGGTATTCCCGTTGTGGCCATTATCGACAGCAACTCTACTCCTGAAGGGATTGATTACGTTATTCCCGGCAATGATGATGCACAACGCGCCATAGAGCTTTATTGTACTCTTATTTCTGCTGCAGTTTTAGACGGCTTGCAGGCTCAAATGCGCTCTTCTGGCGTTGATGTAGGGGCAGCAGAAGACGTCACCGTTATTGTGGAAGAAGAATCTCTTGGAGACACTGAAGTTGTGATGGCAGAGATCCCGCAAGCTCTTTCCCCTCAACCTGCTGCTGAAATCGAATAAAAAAGGAAGTACCATGACGGACATTTCTCCCTCTCTTGTGAAAGAACTGCGCGAAAAGACAGGCGCAGGAATGATGGATTGTAAAAAAGCTCTTACAGAAACCAAAGGCAATTTAGAGGAAGCTATTGATTGGCTTCGCACAAAGGGCCTTGCGGCGGCCGCTAAAAAATCGGGACGCGTGGCTGCAGAAGGTCTCATTGCAATTGCTTGTCAAAAAACAAGCGGAGCTGTTGTAGAAGTAAATGCAGAAACAGATTTTGTTGGCCGTAATGAGCACTTCCAAAATTTCGCAAAAGAAGCCGCTAAGCTCGCCATGACAACCAAGGGAAACATAGACTCCCTTAAAAAGACAGCCTATCCTGGCTCCAATAAAACCGTTGAAGAAGAACTGACCCATCTTGTTGCGACTATTGGGGAGAATATGTCCCTTAGGCGTGCAGCCTATGTGGAGGTATCTCAAGGCCTTGTTGTTCCTTACATTCATAATGCAACGGCCCCTGGATTAGGGCGCATTGGTGTGCTTGTCGCTCTCGAGTCCTCAGCACCTCAGGAAAAACTTGAGACCTTAGGTAAGCAAATCGCTATGCACGTGGCAGCCGCTCATCCTATCGCCCTTACGCCTGCAGGTGTGGATCCTGCTGAAATTGAGCGAGAGCAAGCCATTTTCCGTGAGCAAGCCCTTGCTTCTGGGAAACCCGCTGAATTTGTTGATAAAATGGTGGAAGGCCGCTTACGCAAATTCTATGAAGAAGTGGTTCTTGAAGAACAAGTCTTTGTTATTGATGGAAAAACACGCATTAAAGATGTGATTGCGTCTCATGCTAAAAACATCGGTCAACCCATTAAGCTTGCAGGATTTGTTCGTTTTGGTCTGGGAGAGGGCATTGAAAAAGCCCAAACAGATTTCGCCGCTGAAGTTGCTGCACAGCTAGGCAAGTAAAAACCTGTATTCTTTCGGTATTGTTTTCCGCCTTTTTGTCATCCCCACTACAGCAGGGGATGACGCTGGAGGATTACAACACACTCCAGAGTTTCAACTTGAAGAAGTATAAATGATTTATGCGTTTATATTCTCAAGTCGTCTTTTGCTAAGGCCCAGTTTGTAAGAAAAAATTCCTTTAATCAGCCCATAAAGGCTGATCACTCCCCAGGCAATTTCCATCATAACTGCGGCAAAATTCCATGCATAACACAATGAAATTAAAATCATAATTGCCGCGACTAAATTTAAAAAAGAATAAAGGAGGCTATCGGAGTCTATCTTCTTTGTCTGAAGCAAAGTATAGGCGACAAGCACAATAACGGTCCCTAAACATCCAATAAGGTCCGGAAAAGAAATCCATAAGGATTCCAAATAAAATATGATGTCTATATTTGGTGTAATTTTCTATTACCTAATAATTAATAAATTTCATTGTGCATTATTTTTCTCAAAAAGGGAAGGTATTTTTTGCAGCAGCAGAAAATGAAGCATATACTCCCCATGAATAAAAGTTCGTATTTTCGTTAAAACCACCGATGTCATCCCCGCGTAGGCGGGGATGACATCGGGAAAATTGCAACAAAAGTCCACACTTTCAACTTGAATGGGCATAGAACTTAAATATTAACCGACAGAGAAAAAAGGAGTAAGATTAAATCTGATTGACTCACCTATCATCCATAAAGGTTGTTTTGCAAAGACTCTTCAAATATCTCTTTCTTCTTTCTTTTACTTTGCTTTTTTTGATGAAAAGCCAAGAAGCTTTTGCGAACAAAACCGTCGTTCTCCTTGAGGTTGATGGATTCATTGGCCCTGCAACACAAGATTATATTCACAAAGGAATTGAGCACGCTGTTTCTGAACAAGCTGAATTTGTGGTGTTAAAGCTCAATACTCCTGGCGGATTTGATAAAGCGATGCGTGGAATTATCAAAGATATCCTTGCGTCTCCCTTACCCATTGT
The DNA here is from genome assembly GCA_016185255.1 of Pseudomonadota bacterium. GTDB lineage: Bacteria > Pseudomonadota > Alphaproteobacteria > UBA9655 > UBA9655 > UBA9655. The sequence goes on along the minus strand of JACPNY010000011.1, from coordinate 10,435 downwards.
GACTTATGTTGCCCCTCAAGGATCTCGCGCTGCTAGTGCCGGAACTTATATTCTTTATGCCAGTCATATTGCTGCCATGGCGCCAGTAACACATCTAGGCGCAGCCACTCCCCTTAGCTTAGACATGCTTGACTCAAAAGACATCTTAAAAGAAGACTCAACTGAACACAGGAAGATGGTAAGCGATTCCATCGCGTATATTAAAGGATTAGCCCAGCTCCATCACCGCAATGCGGAATGGGCTGAAAAAGCAGTCAAAGACGCCGCCAGTCTTCAATCGGAAGAGGCCCTTCGTCTTGCTGTTATCGATAGTGTAGCTCAAGATATTCCTGATCTTTTAACCCAACTTGATGGCCGATCTGTAACTATCCAAAATCAACTCAAAATTCTAAATACTCGAGGACTTCAGATTGAGGTGTGGGAGCCAGATTGGCGTACTCGGTTTTTAGAAGTGATTACGGACCCAAGTATTGCGTATATTTTGTTAATTATCGGGATTTGGGGGATTTTTTTCGAGTTCGTAAATCCTGGCTTTGTGCTTCCTGGTGTGGCGGGGACTATTGCCCTCCTCTTAGGTCTCTACGCTTTCCAGCTTCTCCCTATTCATTACACAGGCCTTGCTTTAACGATTGCAGGAATTATTTTTATAGTCTCTGAACTGTATATCCCCAGTTATGGAGTATTAGGTGGGGGTGGCCTCATTGCCTTTTTCGTCGGATCAGTCTTTTTATTTGATTTAAAGGGATACCCAACGCCGTGGGGGCTCATTATGGGGATGACTGTAGCCACCGTTAGTTTTTTGTTAATCATTTTAGGCTTAAGCTTAAAAGCAAGAAAAAAGAAGATCGTCAGCGGTCATGACGCCTTGGTGGGGACAACGGCTATTGTTCAAGCAAACTTCGACGGCCAAGGGTGGGTAAAAGTTGAGGGAGAGCTCTGGAAAGCTCAATCATCCCTTCCTTTAAAACGAGGCCAAGAAGTCGAAGTTATTAAATGTGACGGATTAGACCTTATTGTAAAGCCATCCAGTCCAAAAGGAGACGACCATGTATGAGCATTCAGGAGAGTTTTCAAATACCTTTGTTCTTTTCAGCACCCTTGCTGTCATCGTCCTCCTCGTTATCTTCCGAAGCTTTCGTATTCTGTGGGAATATGAAAGAGGAGTTGTTTTCACTCTCGGAAGATTCTGGAAAGTTAAAGGTCCGGGACTTATTCTTGTTTTTCCTATCATCCAAAAGATGGTTCGGGTTGACTTGCGTCTTGTCGTTTTAGATATCCCTACACAAGAAGTTATCTCGCGTGACAACGTCTCTCTGCAGGTAAATGCTGTTTTATATTTCCGCGTCATTGATGCTCAAAAAGCTATTATCAATGTGGAAGATTTCTTTGAGGCAACAAGTCAATTGGCTCAAACCACATTGCGTTCTGTTTTAGGTCAACATGAGCTTGATGTCATTTTGGCGGAGCGTGACAAACTCAATGCCTCTCTTCAACGCATCTTGGATGAGCAAACGGAAACGTGGGGAATTAAAGTTAGAAATGTTGAAATTAAACAGGTTGATATTAATGAAAGTATGATTCGTGCCATTGCTAAACAAGCAGAAGCTGAGCGCGATCGTCGCGCAAAAGTCATTCATGCTGAAGGAGAATTTCAGGCCTCTGAAAACCTTCTCAAAGCTGCACAAGTTCTTGCAAAACAGCCACAAACAATGGTTTTGAGGTACCTTCAAACTCTCTCAATCATTGCAGAAGAAAATAATTCCACCATTGTTTTTCCCCTCCCTATTGAGTTAATGCCAATGATCGAAAGTTTGACAAAAGGGAAAAAAGAATAGTGTTTGAGAGAGAGTTATTTCTGAAGTCTCTCAGGTTTAGTGTTCAAGATTTTGAGTTGCAAAATCCCAATTTACCAAATGATCAAGGAAGATTTCCACGTAATCCTTACGGCGATTTTGGTAATCAAGATAATAAGCATGCTCCCACACATCACACGTTAAAATTGCTTTTTGTTTATGAATAAGAGGGAGGTCCGCATTGCTTAAGGCAACAATTTTTAACAGATCCCCCTCCTGTACAAGCCATACCCAACCGCTACCGAAAAGTTTACTGCCAGCCTCAATAAATTTCTTTCTAAAGTTATCATAGCTTCCAAATTGCTTGTTAATTTTCTCAAGCAACCGTCCCTTTGGTTCTCCTCCTCCGTTCTCCTTCATAGACTGCCAATAAAAGGTATGGTTCCAAGTTTGGGCAGCATTATTGAACACTGTTTTTAAAGAAGGATTTTTCGCAGTGAGCAGAATAAGATCTTCAAGTGAACCTGCTTTGAGCTTTTTTTCTGTAACTAATTCATTGAGCTTATCAACATAACCTTGATGATGTTTGTTATAATGAAACTCTAAGGTTTTTTGGGACAAATAGGGTTCTAAAGCATTTTTTGCATAAGGAAGAGCGGGAAGGCTAAATTTCACCTCTGGGGCGGTCGCCAGGGAGGCTTCCATTTGATTCCCTCCTGTGATCAAGCATAAAATAAAAACCAGTTTTAGTATGGGCCTAAGATTCATGATTTTTCCTCCAGTTCTTAATGATTAAAACATGGTCTTTTATTCAGCAAACTTTTTCTTTTTTTCTTCAAGTCTTATGTCATCAAAAGAGCGCATTTCATAAGCGTCTTGCCAAAAGTGCCATTCTAAAACACTGCTTTTATAGAAAGCTTCACACATTTGTTGTCTTGTTGTCTCTGATGCATTTATAGCAAGGGTATCAAAAATGCGAATGGCTTCATCAACATTGCGTGAAAATTCTTCGCCAGAATAAGTAGAAATCCACCGCTCAAAAGGATTATTGGCTACTGCATGATGCGCAATATAAAGGCCCACTTCTCTATAAATCCAAAAACATGGTAAAACTACAGCGACACCTATTTCAACAGATTCAAAAGCAGCTTGTTGTAATAAGTAGCTGGTATAAGCAAGGGTTGCTGGTGTGACTTGAGTTGTTGCTTTAAACCCCACTGTATCTTGAAAGAATTGATGGACCATCTCTTGCTCATCAATTAATGCCCCTTGAGAGAACTCCAAAAATGATTTCATATGGATAGCACTTTGAGAACGACTCGCGATTATGGCCAACGCGCGTGAAAAGTCCTTGAGATACAAAGAATCTTGCTCGATATAATAACCAAATTTCTCTTGCGATAGAGTTCCTTTTCTTAACTCTTGATTAAAAGGATGATCAAGAATCGCTTGATAAATATGAAACGTCCTAGTCCATGCAACATTCGATAAGGTCATGGGATGCTTCCTTATATTTTATCTAGGGTTGGCCAGAGATGGAAAAAATGGTGGACTGGCCCAGCGCCGTGGCCGATTTTCTGGTCACGAGAAGCCTCTATCGCCTGACTTAGATAGCGCTTAGCAAGCTTACAGCTTTCAAAAAGGTCCAGGTTCAAGCTTAACCCAGACGCAATGGCAGAAGATAAGGTGCATCCTGTCCCATGTGTATTACGCGTCTGAATTTTTGGGGATATGAGCCACTGCTTTATGCCATTAGAATGCCAGTACAAATCACAAGCCATATGGCCTTGCAAGTGCCCCCCTTTGAGCAAGACAGCTTGAGAACCTAGTGTAAGAATTTTCTCTGCAACTGTTTCCATTTCTTTCTGATTTGTTGCCAGAATGCCTGTTAAAGTCTTTGCTTCCGGTAGGTTAGGAGTAATGATGGTGGAGAGGGGGATAAGCCTCGATTTCAAGGCTTCTATGGCTTGAGGCAAAAGCAACGAATCTCCACTTTTAGCAACCATCACGGGATCGAGGACTATAGGGATGCTTTTAGCGTTCTGAGATAAGAAGTTTGAGACGATTTCAACGATCTCACTCTTAAACAGCATGCCAATTTTGATAGCATGAGGGACAATATCATCAAAAATGGTTTGCAGTTGTTCAGTGATGGATTGCAGAGGGATCTCATAACACCCCTTGACGCCTGTCGTATTTTGCACAGGAAGAGCCGTTAACACGGTCATGCCATAGCAGCCAAAAGCTGAGAAAGTTTTGAGGTCAGCTTGAATACCTGCTCCACCCGAGCCGTCAAACCCAGCAATGGAAAGGACACTATTATTCATTATAATTCTCTGAAATGGGAAAAGGGTGTGTATGCAAAAGGCTGTGGAATTCCCTGTTGTGTAAGTATGACCTCTCTCTCTTTGGTTATCTTTCCAATGGGTATAAGGGGATACCCAAAAGCTTGTGTAAAATCCCGGCTTGTAGACTGATGCACATCTGGCGAAATCGTCACCAGCAAGGCATAATCCTCGCCCCCAATGAGCATGTATTCTAAGGAATCAAGTTTCATCATCTGACACGCTTCCTGTAAAATTGTTGAGGGGTGCAATGCGTTTAAGTCAACTGTTGCGCCCACACAAGAAGCTTGGCACAGACGACTCAGATCAATATAAAGCCCATCAGAAATATCCATCATAGCTGTAACATCTGGTCTTTGTCCAAACCAGATTCCTTCATGAATCAAGGCCTCTGGACGTAAGGTTTTTTTCTTAAGACTTTCCAAGCCGATTATATCTTTTTCTAAGGCTCTCAATCCGGCCCCTGCTTCACCAAGGGACCCTGCCACACAGAGAATATCCCCAGGATTAGCCCCATTGCGGAATTTAAGATGGGAATTTTGAGCTTTGCCAATAAGAGTTACGCTAATGAATAGGCCTTGTGGTGATGCTGTCGTATCTCCACCGATCAAAAGGATACTCTGTTTCTTAGATTCCCTCACAAACCCTTCCAAAAACCTATCCACCCATGTCTGATTCAAATAGGGCGGAATGGAAAGACCGAGAAGGGCAAATTGGGGCTCTGCTCCCATCGCTGCAATGTCGCTTAAATTGACGTGTAAAACTTTATGGCTGAGACTTTCCGGGTCACCATAATGTAACCGGAAGTGCGTATCTTCTATAAGGAGATCTTTGCTGATGACATAGCTTGTTGTCTCACTGAGCGGAATGACAGCAGCATCATCACCAATCCCTTTAACACCACAAGGAGGAGAATCAACGATCTCTTGTAATTTCTGGATGATGTCGTGTTCGCTCAGCATAACTTTTCACGCATTATATTAAGGTCGGGGTCATAGAGACTATCAAGAAAAGCCGTCTTGAATGAGCCAGGGGTGTTGCTCTTGTGAGCAGCTTGCTCACCGCATAAGCCAAAATATGTCGTACCTAAAAGGGCTGCTTGAAAAGGGTCGCTTTCAACAGCATGAAACGTAGCAATAACCGCCGTCAAAGTGCAGCCCATTCCTGTGATGTATTGCATGAGGGGAGATCCAAAACAAAGGGACTGTGTATGAGTTTTATTGACAACAATGTCGGTGGCCCCACTAATTGCAACAACAAGGTTATACTGTTTGCTGAGAGTCTGGGCCGCGTTTAAAGCTTGTTGGGAAACATGGGTTGATTCTACTCCCAATGTTTTGGCAGAGCTTGCGGTCAAGGCCATAATTTCGCTCGCATTCCCTCGCACAATACGTGCATAAGGTAAAAACTCTAGGGCGGCTTTGGTGCGAATGTGAGTAGCTCCTGCACCTACTGGATCAAGAATCATGGGTTTATTCTGAATCGTCATGAGAGCTCTTGCTCGTTCCAAAAACTGAGGATTAAGTGTTCCAATGTTAAGGTTGATGCTTCTTGCAAGAGCGCCTAACTCCTCCAGCTCATCCGGGTCCTCTGACATAACTGGTGCAGCCCCTAAAGCCAGAAGGCTGTTAGCCATAAAATCCATGGTTACGTAATTTGTCACATTAAGGATTAAAGGTTTTGTTTGACGGATTTGTTCCAAGCAGTTTTGTATTTTTTCAAACATTGTGCCCCCTTTATGTAAAATGTTGATCAAGTATTTTTCGTAAATCTCGCGTTGCTTTTGCTGGGTCATAGGCCTCATGAATAGCGCCTATCACTGCAATACCCGATGCCCCTGTTTTCAAAACTTCATAAACGTTGACATCAGTCACTCCTCCAATCGCAAGCACAGGATGCCTGGAGTGTTTAACGAGATTTTGCAATCCTGCGAGACCCCAGATCGTTTTAAGATTATTCTTGTTCTTGGTGGCAAAGACACTGCTAGCAGCAACATAAAGCCTGCCCTCAAGCCTATTTGCTGCCTTAAGATCGTCCATGGTTTCTAGAGAAACACCAATGATCTTTTCTGGTCCTAAAACTCTCCTTGCATACGCGGGATCACCATCACTATTTCCCACATGCACCCCCTCAGCATCGAGTTTTTTAGCAAGGTCAATACTATCGTTGACTATCAGAGGAATGTTAAAGGGAGACAAAACTTCTTTAAGACGTGTTCCAAACTCAAGCAAAAACGCTAGTGGCGCCTCTTTCTCACGTAGCTGTACCGCTGTTATACCTTCTGCTGCACACTCTTTGATGAGCTCTAAGTACTCCAGGACTGGAGTTTGTTGCCTATGGGTGACGAGAATAAGTTTTTGATAATGTTCCATATTTTTATCTTTGAAAATACATTTTTTGACCCATCAGAAAGCCACTCGCACATAAACAAGCAACATTGGTCAACAGAACATAGAAAGAATCCGTTAAACTGCCGTAGATCATCCACGCCAAAGAACAGACTAAAAAATTAAGAAGCATCCAAGCCGATAGATCTTGCACAGATTTGGTTTGTTGATTCTTATAAATTTGAGGTAAAAAGCCCACCACGGACGTGACAGACGCAATTATTCCAATGGTATCTATATAGTTCACATTTCCCTCCGCTAGTTCGAACTAGATCAGGTTCTAAGGGTTGGAAATTAATCCTCTCAGCCAAAAAGGCACCCCTAACGATCACACGCATGGTAAGTGGAAAAAAAAGAGGATGTCAAGTAGAGGAATCACGATCTGTAGAAGTTTATGATTAAAGGATTGCTTTGAAAGCCTAATCATATTATCATTGCAGCTGTTGCAAAGAAGTCTGGATTAAAAAATACAGAGGCGACAAAAGCCATTGAAGCCACTCTTGAGTCGGTGATGAAAGCCGTTGCAAAGGGAGACGATGTTCGTCTTGTTGGATTTGGAACCTTTACACGTGTTAAACGTGCTGCGCGAGAAGGACGTAATCCACGAACTGGAGCAGCTCTTAAAATACCAGCTTCAAAGGCGCCAAAGTTTAGAGCAGGAAAAGAGTTTAAAGACGCCGTAGCCTAAGGGGGGTCCCTTTAAAGCTGTCTTTTTCTATGAGGCGAAGGCTAACGGTTTTTGTGAGATATAGCGACTAAAGCCGCTCGATGGCTATGGCGATTTTAAAAATCTTGCATTAACTGCGCAAATGATAGTACTTGCTGACATAAAGACAGCCCCCAGGGCTGGGCTTAAAATAATCCCCCATGCATAAAAGACCCCTGCGGCAGCAGGAATTGCAAAAACGTTATATCCCGTTGCCCAGAGTAGATTTTCAATCATTTTCCGATAGGTTGAGCGAGCAAGGCCAACAATAGCAACCACATCCAGAGGATTACTTTTAACAAGGATAATATCAGCGGTTTCAATGGCAACATCCGTTCCTGCCCCAATGGCAATCCCAACATCAGCTTGCGCTAAAGCAGGGGCATCGTTTACTCCATCTCCTGTCATGGCTACAATCAATCCCCGTGATTGAACTTCCTTAATTTTAGCGGCCTTTTGATCGGGGAGAATTTCAGCAAAATAGTCATCAAGCCCAATTTCGTCCGCCACCCATCTGGCAACGTGTTGATTGTCCCCGGTTAACATAATGCATTGAATACCCCTCTTTTTAAGGAGAGAAACAGCTTGTTTTGATTCAGGACGAATGATATCAGCAAGGGCAATGGCTCCCCCTAGCTTCTTGTTAATGAGGATAAAAACAACTGTTTTTCCTTGAGCACTTAATAGTTGAATGGAGGGATCATTAACCGAAATCTTCATTTCCCTTAAATATCCTGGACTGACTACTTTTATAGCTTTTCCTTGCACATCTCCTTCAGCCCCTTTCCCAGAAATGGCTTTAAAATTCTCCGCCTCCCATAGGTGTTTGGCCTCTTTTACAATTCCTTTTGCAATGGGGTGCTCGGAATATTGCTCAAGAGAGCCAGCAAGATTAACGAGATCTGCTCCTGAATATTTTGGATCAAAAACGATAATGTCTGTAATGCCAAATTCTCCTGTCGTAAGGGTGCCTGTTTTATCAAAAATAATGGCTTGGATATGGCGGGCTTTCTCAAAAGCCGTGCGATTTCTTATCAATAAGCCATGAGTCGCAGCAATTGAGGTAGAAACAGCAACAACAAGAGGAACAGCGAGTCCTAAGGCATGGGGGCATGTGATCACCATCACTGTAACCGCACGTTCCATGGCAAAGGATAAGTCTTGAGATGTGGCGAACAACCAGACAGAAAAGGTGAGAGCTCCTCCTCCGAGAGCAATAATTGTCAACCATACGGCTGCTCGGTTGGCAAGGTCTTGGGTTTTAGATTTACTCGCTTGGGCCTCTCTGACAAGTTTCACGACTCCAAAGATAAAGGAGTCTTCACCGGTTTTTTGAATTTCAATGGTGATCGAGCCTTCTCCATTAATAGCTCCTCCAATGACCTTATCCCCAACTTGTTTAGAAACGGGTTTGGATTCCCCCGTCAGCATGGATTCATTCATGGAGGTAATCCCTTTGAGGATAATCCCATCTCCAGGAACTTTTTCCCCTGGCTTAACAAGACACTTATCTCCTTTGTTTAAACTATGGGTGGGAACATCGTGAATGGTGCCATCCTCTTCGACTTTATGAGCCGTATCTGGGATCAACCTTGCAAGTTGCTCAAGGGCTTTCCCCGCCCCCATGACGGATTTCATCTCAATCCAATGCCCAAACAACATAATGTCAATGAGGGTGGCAAGCTCCCAGAAGAAGCCCATTCCCCTTACGCCGAAGACAATAGCACTGCTGTAAATATAAGCCGTCGTGATGGCAACTCCAATTAAAGTCATCATCCCTGGCTGCTTACGAGCGAGTTCCTCCCAAAGCCCTTGTAAAAAAGGCCATCCCCCATAAAAATAGATGAGAGAAGAGATAAAAAACAAAACATACCTATCTCCCGTAAAGTTCAGATGTCCCGATAAACCTAGAAATTCCTGAATCAGGGGAGACAACAAAAGAACGGGTATTGTTAGAACAAGAGACACCCAAAAGCGAATTTGGAAATCTTTGACCATGGAGGCATGATCACCATGATGCATCCCTTTATGGTGGGATTCTGGATGATTTTTCTGAGGGCTAAAAAAGTAAGAGTTTTTCATGAGTTTATTTCTTCCTTTGGTTTAAGAAAAAGGCGCATGCGCGTATCAAGAACAAGGATCTTCTTCGTATCTGCAAAAAGAGGATTGATGTCTAACTCTGCAATTTCGGGATGATTAAGGAGGATATAGGAAAGTTTTATTAAACAATCCATTAATTGATCTAAAGGAATAGGGCCTTGATCTCGATAGCCTTTTAGTTGTTTATAAATGTGGGTCTGTTGGATAAGATTTAGGGCTGATTTTTTACTAAGGGGAGCAAGAGTTAAGGCCTTATCATTGATAACCTCAATAGCTTTTCCACCTGCTCCAAAAATGACCACAGGGCCAAAAGTTTCATCCCGAACACCACCCATGAAGAGTTCAAATCCATGATTTAAAGGAATCATTGGCTGCAAAATGAAACCATCAATTTTAGCCCTAGGATTTCGAGAAGAAATTATTGAGAGCATTTCTTTGGCTCTCTTTTCGACTGCTTCCGGAGAAGTTAAGTTAAGGGTCACCCCTCCTACATCACTTTTATGGACGATATCCTTTGAAGCAATTTTTAAAACTAAAGGAAATTCTAATCTTTGAGAAATATCTTTAGCATCGCTAGGAGAAGACGCCATTTCGGTTTTCACGACAGGAATATCATAAGCTATTAGAATTTCTTGAACGATGTGATGATCAACCCATTCCTGTTCTTTATTTTCGCAAAGACGGTTAAGAAGTTTTGTAACTTTTTCCTTAATCTTAAGAGGCTTTATAGGACTTTTATCAATGAAGCGTTTTTCGTTTTCACAGTTAAGAAGGTGTATAAAAGCCCGAACAGCTCGTTCTGGCGTCGAATAAAGAGGAATATGGTGTCGCGTAAAATGAGCTAGTATTTTCTTTTCGGTATCTTGTTGGGGACTTACCAGAAAGAGATCAGGGCGTCTCTCTTTTCTTTTATTAAGGATATCAATTATAGCCTTAAACACTTCCTTCGAAGGTGAGAGAGCCGTTGGACAATGCATCAGAAGAACGGTGTGAATGCTAGGATCATCCATAAGAATATTGAGAATTGCTGAGTACCTTTTAGGGGAAGCGTCTCCAACGATATCAATAGGGTTTCCTTGCGACCATGTTGAAGGGAGGGAGACA
>JACPNY010000007.1 GCA_016185255.1 Pseudomonadota bacterium | reverse complement strand
GAGAGCCTCACGGTAGTTGTGTGCTCCTTCACGGGCATTCCCGAGACCGATCAGGGCTTGGGCTTGAAGGTCCTTGTTTCTAATCTCCTCAGCTATCGTGAGAGCCTCACGGTAGTTGTGTGCTCCATCACGAGCATTCCCAAGACCGATCAGCGCTTGGGCTTGAAGGTCCTTGTTTCTAATCTCCTTAGCTATCGTGAGAGCCGCGCGATAATATTCTTTATCATTACCATCACGAGCATTCCCGAGGCCGATCAGCGCTTGGGCTTGAAGGTCCTTGTTTCTAATCTCCTCAGCTATCGTGAGAGCCTCACGGTAGGTGTGTGCTCCATCACGAGCATTCCCGAGGCCGATCAGCGCTTGGGCTTGAAGTTCCTTGTTTCCACTCTCCACAGCTAACTCGAGAGCCGCACGATAGTGCGGTTTCTGATCTCCATCACGGGCATTCCCAAGGCCGATCAGCGCTTTTAGTCGGTAATAGGAATAATCGGAATTGTGCTGAGATAGACTGAGTGCCATTTTTAGATAAGAGACACCGTCTTCTGTTTTTCTTAAAGCAAGCCATGTATTCCCTAACCAGACATGGAGTTGTGGAAAGTCATAAATGAGACCCTTCTTAACCTCCTTTATGGACTTTTCCTCCAAGAAAAACCGCCCATATATTTTGGACTTTCCCAGATGAGCCCTGGCTTTAAGAGTTGGCTCAGCAGTTGGATTCTTAAGAATCGCATCAAACATTCTCCAGGCCAGCCCCTTTACTCTCCCCTGATCACTGTGTCTGTAAGCTGTTGCAAGCTCGTAAACATCGGTGATAACAGGGGGTGAATTTGTCGTTTGAGTTTCGGAAAGAATGTGAGCAACTGTTTGTTGGTCATACTTTTCACGTATGGGTTTTCTTGCTTCACTCTCTTTATCACGAGCAGAACTGGGCGGTAAAAATTCGCCATCATTTTCAAAAGCACTGAGAAGAGCGGCGTAAAAGTTCTGCTTTGTTTGTCCGCGATGCTGTTGAATCTTTCGGGTGCAGTAGGCCTCCCACTGCGCAGTCGTTTCTAAGGAAGCACGTGTTCCTTTGCTATAAACATCCGTGACCCCTAAGGAAAGGAAAGAAACTGAAACAAGAAGGAAGTATTTAAACATCTTTGTACTCACAAATTAATATCATTAACTACAAAATAAGAAGTCTATAAAAGATTGTCAATAGCATAAGTTGAAAACTACAAAATTCAAACGATGAAAAAAGTTTTCAACGCCCCCTCACTTTGGTATCATGCCAGTAAAAACAGGGAGAAAACCAATCGAACTTTCACTCTTTCTCGCAAAAGCCCTCGGTCTTTATATGACAGTCCTTAGCATAGGCCTACTTATACACGCGAAAAAAATGAGAACGATCCTCATCGATTGCATGGAATCTCCTCCCCAATAACTTTGCTATTTTGGTAAGGAATGGGTTAAATCCTGGTGTTATTTGAAGGCGATATCTTTCAAATATGAGATTCCTCAACTTGCTACCTAGAAGATTTTTACCACTTTAGACAAACTTCAGAATCTCTTGCAAAATATGGGGCGAGTGATGGGGATTGAACCCACGGCCTCCAGTGCCACAAACTGGCGCTCTAACCAACTGAGCTACACCCGCCACAAGGACTCATGAGAAATCAGTAGTCAGTAATGAGAATCCTGTCAATAGCACGTAAAATGAAGAGGATATTTTTCACTGGAAATTAAGGTCATTTGCCCCTAGAGTACGTTTCAGACAAATTAATGGGGACATTATCATGCAAACGGTTCTACTTGTTATTCACCTTCTTATCACGGCAGCAATGATCGGAGTCATTTTAATTCAGCGAAGTGAAGGCGGCATGGGCCTTGGAGGAGGAACCATGGGAGGATTGATGACAACTCGGGGATCTGCAAACCTTTTAACTCATACAACGGCAGTTTTAGCAGCTTGCTTTTTGGCAACCAGCCTTACGCTAGCCATCTTAGCCAGCCATCAAAGTCGTCCTTCGTCTATATTGAGTCTGACTGGACAAGAGTTTACATCTCGGCCTTGTTAAGCCCCAGCACGGTGCACTTGTTGCACCCTGATAGTTTGGTGTAAAAACACCATAAAAAAAACAACCATGAGGAAAGCGTGGCGCGATTTATTTTTGTAACAGGTGGTGTGGTATCTTCCTTAGGAAAAGGGATAGCCTCCGCTTCCCTCGGAGCTCTTTTACAAGCAAGAGGATATAAAGTCCTTCTCCGAAAGTTAGAACCCTATATTAACGTTGATCCCGGCACCATGAACCCTTTCCAACATGGAGAAGTTTTTGTGACCGAAGATGGTGCAGAAACAGATCTGGATTTAGGACACTACGAGCGTTTTACTGGTGTGAATACAACTTCCTTTGATGCAGTCTCAACAGGACGAATTTATTCAGAGGTCATTGCAAAAGAACGCCGCGGCGACTACCTCGGTGCAACTGTCCAAGTCATTCCCCACGTCACCGATGCCATCAAAGGGGCTATCTTAAAAAACACAAAGGATGTGGATTTCGTTATCTGTGAAATTGGGGGGACAGTCGGCGATATTGAGGGACTGCCGTTTCTTGAATCCATTCGCCAACTCCGCAATGATTTAGGATATCGCAATACACTTTATATTCACCTAACCTTAGTTCCTTATATTCCCACCGCAGGCGAGCTTAAGACTAAGCCCACCCAACATTCCGTGAAGGAATTGCAAAGCAAGGGGATTCAACCTGATATCCTTTTGTGTCGCAGTGATCGAGAGATTGGAGTTGAAGAACGGCGAAAGCTTGCTCTTTTTTGCAATATTAAGCCAGAATGTGTCATTGAGGCCTTAGATGTCTCAACCATCTATCAAGTTCCCATTAGCTATCACCATCAAGGCCTTGACCGAGAAGTTTGCAAACATTTTGGTCTTGAATCAAAGACCTCTCCTGACCTGTCCATTTGGGAACGTATCGTCGAAACCCTTACGCGCCCCGAAGGCAATGTGACTATTGGGGTTGTTGGAAAATATACAGCCCTTTTGGATGCTTACAAATCTCTTCACCAATCTCTCATTCATGGGGGAATTGCTAATAAGGTTCATGTCAATCTTGAATGGATTGACTCAAATCAACTAGAGGAAGAAGGAAAGGTTATGCTTATGGAGCGCCTCTCTCATCTTCATGGCATCCTTGTCCCCGGAGGATTTGGAGAGCGAGGAACGCCGGGGATGATGGCCGCCATTCAATTTGCCCGTGAACAAAAAATTCCTTTTTTTGGAATTTGTTTAGGGATGCAGTTGGCCGTTCTGGAAGCCTTACGAAACATTGGAGGGTTTGCTGAGGCCAACTCCACTGAATTTGGGCCAACCCCTATGCCTGCCATTGCTCTTATGACAGAATGGATGAAAGGGGATGTGGTTCAAAAATATTTTCCGGGGGCTGACTTAGGGGGCACTATGAGATTAGGCGTTTATAAATGCCAATTAGAGTCTGACTCTAAGACTTGCGAAGCCTATCAAAGCTCTCTCATTTCTGAACGCCACCGCCACCGTTATGAAGTTAACACGACGTATTTAGAGGACCTTAAAAAGTGCGGTTTATATGTTGTTGGACAAACAGCCGACGGACTTTTGCCCGAGGTTGTGGAGAGAAAAGATCACCCTTGGTTTGTGGCCGTTCAGTTTCATCCGGAATTCAAGTCTCGCCCCTTCACACCTCATCCCTTGTTTACGGCATTTATTGGAGCCGCCTTGAACCAAAATAGGCTTATTTAGAAAGAGATCCTTATGACTCATCATGTATCTGTAAATTCCCTTAAGATCGGCAATGATCTTCCCTTCACATTGATTGCAGGCCCCTGCGTCCTTGAGAGCCGCCAGCATGCGCTTGAAATGTCTCACGCCTTAGTAGAGCTTACCAAAAGACTCGGCATAGGATTTATTTACAAAACATCCTTTGATAAAGCCAATCGTACAAGCCTCACAGGGGTTCGCGGCCTTGGTCTTGAAGAATCTCTTCCTATTTTTGAAGAAATCCGCGAAACATGGGGCTGCCCCGTGCTCACAGACGTTCATGAACCCTCTCAATGCGCCATTGTGGCTGAAGTTGTTGATGTTCTCCAAATTCCTGCTTTCTTGTGCCGTCAAACAGATCTACTGCTTGCTGCAGGCAACACTGGAAAAGCCATTAACGTTAAAAAGGGTCAATTCCTAGCCCCTTGGGACATGAAAAACGTTATTAAAAAAATTGAAGAAACAGG
>JACPNY010000006.1 GCA_016185255.1 Pseudomonadota bacterium | reverse complement strand
CTTACAAGACTGGGCTCATTTAGGTCTTATCAAAACAAATCCCATGGATGTTCAAGGAGGCCAGGAACTTACTGTCACGTGTAATTTTGATGACGTAACGGCGCCAACGGCTATATCTTTTATTAATTCCGCACAGAATGCGTATTATGCGGGCGGAGTGACTGTATTGCCTGGACAAAAAAGCGTTAGATTTTCTTCTATCGTTCCAGAAAGAGACACGCGTACTTGGTTACTAATCCATAACCCTGCGTTTGATGGTAAAACTTTATTTCCCCTTGGTCTGCGGCTCAATGAAATTTTATTGAAGGTTGGCACTGATCCACGCGTGCGTCTTGCAAAGCTATTGAATCCGCAGACAGATGAAGATGTACAAGTGCTTGCGAATACTCTCAAAGAGCTTAATCCTGCGATGGAAGATGTGATGGCCCCGGCTTTGGAAAATTGGGTTTCGGATACACTATGGGATCGCAAGGCTAAACCCCAACCCATAAATCCCATAAGTCTAGAGACTATTGAGGGTATGGATACTCTCAAACTACCAGAAGTTCTTGGAACAATCTTTGAAAGTGGATGGACTAAGCAAGCTCCAGAAGTGTTAGACGCAGTAAATGATAAGCTAGAGCAAATTGAGCAAAAATATTACCTTGACCCTGAAGGGAACACACCAAAGCTTCCACTTTCAGCGGCACGGAGGAAAGCAACATTTATAACAAAAATGAATGGAGTTTGGGAAAATATTAATACTAAATTACCTAAACACACCCGACTTCATGAGGAAAATGAGCAAGGTTAGTCTCTTAGAGATGAAAAAATTGCCTTGGAAAATCCAAGGCAATTTTCAAGTGTCGTAAAACGCCGTTATTCTTTATGCTTTGAGAAAGCAACTCTAAACTTAACCGGTCTTTGTTGCTTAGAAACTTCATGTAAATAAGTTATTTCTGCTTCAGTCGCTACGTCATATAGTTGGTAAACACCAAATACTGAATCATACTCTTGGCCCATTGTGCTGAGAGAACGTGTTTCTACATCGTCCAAAACAGCTACAACTCTCCCATTTTTAGGAATTGAGTGTGTTATTCTCTTTTGACCCAGATCAGTTTCTTTGAGAGAAGCAAATAAAGAGTGGTTTTTAAGCTCCACACGTGAAGCATTGCTACTTGCTCCCTCAGAAATCATCGAATAAGCAAGTGAACCGAGCAGTTGTTCTACTTCCGTCGATGTTTTTCCTCTGAATCGATCTCTCTTGGTCTCAGGGAGCAGAGGATAGGCCATTTTGTAAGGAGCCTGGAGAATAGTTGCAAGTTCATCATGACTCAATTCTGCAGGCGGATCCAATCGCTTTTTTTCAGAAGGTTTAACCGGCCTCGTGCTTTGCTGATGTCCTTGACGAGGGCCCTCCTCTTTACTTGATGCTGACGAAGGACCTTCCGAAAAGTTAACTTTTTTTTCCGCCTTTGCTGGAGATGGATTTGGCTTACGACCCAATACCTCTAATCGCCTCGTCATCTCATCAAAATCTGGGGCTGTAGACTTACTCTGTTGTTGTACGGCAGAGCTTGATTTTTGCTTTACCTGAGGGTTTTTTTGCTTGTTCTCTGCTTCCATAGCCATGGAGGGGGTTGCGAGGTGCATGAGAGCTAAAGCTGCGACATTAAAATAAAGTAGTTTCATCGAAAATTTCATAAAGGACTCCTTTTAAAATAAATATCAACACACAGTATCAAGAAATTATCATTTTTAGATTTTTTATCTTGATACTTATATTATATTTAGTAAAAGAAATCCGCATGTCAATGCATAAATAAGTTATTTTTAAAAGCGCGCTTCTTCTAAAATTCTTCAAAAAGAATCTAACAAGCTTAAAGCTTGCATTTAAAAAAAAAAGCCTTATATTAGTAGTGAGTTAAAACTCCTTTAAGGATAGAAACCGTAGAGATTATGTGCTCTGCGTAAGAAAACTAGATGACACAATTGACCTCTTCTTCTTACCCTCAGCTCTCCTCCATATGTAAGATTCGCAAGCGACCCTACGTTAAGGACAGAATTTTTATGCGTTTTCTTAAAAACTCAATTTAGTAAACGCCTGATCATAAGGATATAGAAATGAAGAACGGCACTGTAAAATGGTTTAACCCCACAAAAGGCTACGGCTTTATTCAAATGGAAGATGGCACACGTGATGTGTTCGTTCACATTACAGAGCTTGAGCGCGCAGGAATTTCCAATTTAGTTGAAGGTCAAAAAGTCAGCTTTGAGTTGGAAACCAAGCAGGGAAAAACATCCGCTGTCAATCTTAAGTTACAGTAAACTCTGGGGGTTTCCTTTCGGAAACCTTCCAAAGCGCCCCTCATTTGGGGGGATTTTTTAACGGGTTTTTGTAAAAACGCGTATTTAGTAAACGCCTGACTATAAGGATATAGAAATGAAAAACGGCACTGTAAAATGGTTTAACCCTACAAAAGGCTACGGCTTTATTCAAATGGAAGACGGCTCACCCGATGCGTTCGTTCACATTACGGAGCTTGAGCGCGCAGGAATTTCCAATTTAGCTGAAGGTCAAAAGGTTAGCTTTGACTTAGAAAGCAACAAAGGAAAGACATCCGCTGTCAACCTCAAGTTACGGTAGATAACTCCATTCGTCATTGCGAGGAGCGTGTCCGCTCTCTCGCAGTGACGGCAAGAAATCCCTTCCCTAACTTTGATGATTCTTAAGCTTCAGGGAGAGATCCTCAACTTCCTTCAAAGACATATCTGTCAGCTTTTTTCTCTCTTTTTTATCCGTCGAAAGAATGTGCTCAACAAGGGCCAAGGCCTCCCCTACAGTTTTATGCCGCATGCTGACGAGGACTTCCTCTTTTTCAATTTCAAGGCGCTCCAGAAGCGTCGCCTCCTGTCGATTCATAAAGCGTTCGTAAGCTTGTTCGGCAGACCTTTTCAGCTCTTCGGCTTCTTTTTCTGCAAAAGACATTATTTTTTCAACTTGCTCAATGGCTTCCTTATGTTTCTTTTTATAGGAATTCAGAAGACTTAAGGCCTCATCATGAAGGCGTTCCGCCTCTTCCAATTGATGCGCCACTTTTTGGCTATGCTCATCAAGGGCTTTGGTCAGATAAAAAAAAGCCCGCTTTCCAAAGCTCGCAAGCAGAAGGACAAAGGCCACAAACACCCAAAATTCAGCCGTGGAGAACATTACCTGTCAAGCTCCTCTAAGGAATAGGTGCGTCCCGTTAGTTTTTCTAAAATTGCCTTAGCCAGCTCTCGCGAAACCTCTTTTATGTTACTACCAGTTTCAAGGCGGGCACGAAAAAGCTCCTGTTCTCCCACATGAAGACGATCATTGATCTTGTCGAGAAACTCTTTTTGTTTGTGGGCCATTTCAGAGGAGACAGCACGCGCCATAGCCCGAGATTTTTCTTGAGACTCACTACGGGCGCTTGCGAGAGCGGCTTCATATTCCGCGAGCAAAGTTTCTGCTTGTTCCCGATAGAGGCTGGCTTTGTTAATTTTTTCCTCAAGAGTTCTTTCGCGGGATTCAAGAACACGTGTAATTTTTGGAAGGGCTACGTAATACAAAATCCCATAGAGAGCCAAAAAACAGACGCCCAACCAAAAAAGTTGAGACGGAAAAGTTGTGACGTCTAACTGAGGCATACCCTTGACTACTTAAATAAGATTAAAAAGGCAATGAGAAGCGCAAACAGGGCAACGGCTTCTGTGAGGGCAAAACCCAAAATACCCATAGGAAAAATTTGCTCGCGTGCAGACGGGTTTCGCGCTGTGGCATTAATAAGAGCGGAGAAAATAAGCCCGATACCAAGGCCAACTCCAGCCAAGGCAAACATGGCCAAACCTGCTCCAATCATTCGTGCTGCTTCAACATCCATTGTTATATCTCCTTTTAATGTAAGTGGATCGCATCATGCAAATAAATGCAAGTTAAAATCGTAAAAACGTAAGCTTGTAAAACGGCCACAAGAATTTCAAAAGCAGTCAATACCGTATTCACTGCCAAGGGGGCCACGCCGAAAATGCCGAGGACCACCGTAAACCCAGCAAAGACCTTTAGCATCGTATGCCCTGCCATCATATTCGCAAAAAGACGAACAGAAAGACTTATGGGACGGGAAAGATAAGATAAAATCTCAATGGGCACAATAAGGGGCAACATATAAAAAGGCGCTCCGTGAGGAACAAAGAGGGTAAGATACCGAAAACCATGGCGTATAAACCCAACGAGAGTTGCAGTCCCAAAAGCAATCATCGCAAGGCCAAAAGTAACGATAATGTGGCTTGTAAAGGTAAATCCATAGGGAATCATTCCTACTAAATTTCCCATCAAAATGAACATAAAGAGGCTGAAAATAAAGGGAAAATACTTGCGTCCTTTAATGCCTGCAGTTTCATCAAGA
This sequence comes from Pseudomonadota bacterium, assembly GCA_016185255.1. Lineage (GTDB taxonomy): Bacteria > Pseudomonadota > Alphaproteobacteria > UBA9655 > UBA9655 > UBA9655. The sequence continues at coordinate 23,475 of JACPNY010000006.1, read as the reverse complement.
AGGGTCGCCACAAATCCATACATCATCTCAACTAACGCTTGCCATCGCCCGGGAATCAATTTTCCCCGACTCATTCCGCCTACGAGGAAAATTGTTGTAATCGCCACCGTGACAACCATAAAGAGGGATGAGTTTGTAAACGAAATATCAACGCCCTCTAGCTTTAGGGGGATCAAGGAGTGAATTTCAAACTGATGAAGGGGATCATGCATGGGGCGTTTTTTTGTTCTTCGTACTCGTTAAGCTGCGATAGACATTCATCATACCAGCTATTGAGCCAAGAATAAATAAGCAGATCAACCCCCACGGAGACGTTCCAAAGACCCAGTCTATAACAAGACCCGCTCCAACGCCTGCTAAAACACCTGCCACAAGCTCAACTCCTACATTAAATAACCTGCCTATTGTTGTCCGAGGCATGTCATCTTGAGAAGGAGATATTTTTAGGTTTTTTTTAGCCTCGTCAATACGCCTCTTTAAAGTGCCCAACGTCGGATCATCAGACATAATTTCTCTCTCTTTTTTCAATAGGATAGGAGGATTTCTGAGCAGTGTCAAGGGAAGACCACCGTCAATTTTTTTCCTTTCGAGATAAGTTTTTTATAAAATTTATTATTTTAAAAATAAACAAAATATTAATTTTTACAAGTTACAATTGTAATTGTTTAAGTTGTTTTTGGTTTTATTATGAATAAGTATTACATCATTTTTCGATATATGCTAACAAGTGTCCTTCTTTATGTCTCCTTTATTTATGAGAGTCATGCTTTGAATGATGAGCTCGAGCAGTCCTCTGTTATAATGACTCCTTCTCAACATACGCCTGAGAATCTTGAGGAAGAGGATTTTGTTATGATACCACGAGGCCATGACATTCCAAGTGTTGCTCCCTCACGACAGATTCAACCTTTTAACGACCAAGAGATAGATAGGGAGGTAAAACAACTTCTTACCCAAGGAGGAGCCTCCCTCCTTTCAGGTGCCTTTGGTTTTTTTGGAAGTGGCCTTCTATGGCAAACAGGGCTTAGTTATATGGGGTATAAAATCGCTGTTCAGGTCTTACCACCCGTTTTACAGGAAGTCTCTCTTCCGGTGCGTTATGCTTATCCTTTCTATCGAGCTCGAGAGTATGTCTCTCAGAAAGGCTCAGATGGTCTGGGTTATCTTTATAATAATGCACTCCCTCCGCTTATAGAAGGGATGAAGAAACTTGTTCCTACCCCTCCCCCTCCAGAAATAGAAATGGATGTGTTCTTTCCACAAGAAAAAATATAAAATTATTATTGCAATTTTTGATTCACTTCTATAAAAATAACAAACATTGATTTTAAAATCGGGTAAACAATAGAAATATCTTTTTATTTTCATGTTGTCTATTTTTAAGCTCACATATCAATGAGTTGTTAATTTTTAATATTAGGAGTTATTATGAAAAAGAAACTTTTTACGTTAATGGCAACTTTTGCTATTATATTGTCTGCTCCTGTTCTTGCAATGGAGAACAAGGATCTTAAAAATCCGTCAATACGTCAATCGAGTTGCCCGGTACCAGACTGCCACTGTATGGACATGAACCCTATGGATTCTCACGGAAGAATGTATGGTACGCCTAACTACGGCAATCCAATGTCAGATATGGAAATTATGAACCCGATGGATTCTCACGGAAGAATGTATGGTACGCCTAACTACGGCAATCCAATGTCAGATATGGAAATTATGAACCCTATGGATTCTCACGGAAGAATGCATGGGACGCCTAACTACGGCAGTCCAATGTCAGATATGGAAATTATGAACCCGATGGATTCTCACGGAAGAATGTATGGTACGCCTAATTACGGTAACCCAAAGTCAGATATGGAACTTATGACTCTTACTTGCACAGATCCAAACTGCATAACCTGTAAAAAGTAATAAGGACTAAGACGTCTTTAATCTCTCTCCTCATCATAGATTCGTCCCTGATGAGGAGAGCTTCCCTATCTCCCTTTTTTATGATAAAAGTTGAGATATGGGCATCGAATCTCCTCTCACAGAAATTGCAATTGTCGTAACGGCCGCCCTCACGGGCGGCATTTTTCTTGAAAAGCTCAAACAACCCGCCATTCTTGGGTATATCTTAGCCGGCGTTATCTTAGGTCCCTCCGTTTTTGGGTTTATTGAAAACCGAGAAATGGTTTCTTTCCTTGCAGAACTTGGCGTACTCATGCTGCTGTTTGTGGTGGGGATGGAGCTTGATCTGCGATCTTTTGTTAAAATTTGGCCGATTGCAGTGGGATGTATTCTCCTTCAAGTGGTGGGGGGGCTTTGTATTGCCTTTCCCTTGGCCCATCTTTTTCATTGGCCTCTTAATCTGGCCCTTCTGTTATCCTTTGTTTTTGCCCTCAGCAGTACGGCTGTTTCTGTAAAAATCCTGGATACAATTGGAGAGTTAAAAACTGAAACAGGGCGCCTTACCATTGGGATTCTTATTGCTCAAGACTTAGCCATCGTTCCTATGATTCTTATTGTGCGTAGCCTTCAGCCGCATAACGAGCTTGGTATCTTTCTGATGTTGACAAAGATTATCGTGTCCATTGGCCTTTTGGCTGTTCTTGTCTGGTACTTGAGCCGCAGAGAACGTCTTCCTCTTTCTTTCTTAAAAATGGCAGCGGGCCACACGGATCTCACTCCTCTCATCGGACTTACTTTTTGCTTTGGAGCTGCAACAATTGCCGGCCTTTCGGGTCTATCAGCTGCTTATGGAGCATTCCTTGCGGGTCTTGTGATGGGAAACAGCAACAAACGCCAAGCTATCATTGAGCGGATGACCCCTATTTATAGCGTTTTAATGATGATGTTTTTTCTCTCCATTGGTCTTCTTTTAGATCTTCAATTTATTTGGAAAAATTTAGGAATCGTCTTGATGATTTTGCTTTTTATTACCCTTGGCAAAACCGCATTGAACGTCAGCATCCTTCACCTTTTGCGCCAACCTTGGACGGTTTCTTTTATTTCAGGCCTTGTTTTAGCCCAACTGGGGGAGTTTTCATTCCTTTTGTCAATGGTGGGGCAAGAGGTAGGAATTGTAGATGCCTATGGCAATAAGCTCATTGTCTCCTTAACTGTTCTTTCCTTGATGCTAAGCCCGCTTTGGATGACAGCAGCTAGAAGACTTCATGACCTTGCCCCCAAACGTACAGCTACCCTCTCTCATCTCCTCATTCTTTTATATGGACACAAGGTTTCCCTTATAAAGCATCTTTATACTGAAGTGAAAAAAAGGATAGGACGCGGTGCCGACCTTTCAGATTGAGTCAACCTTTAAAGGCCTTGTGGGCGGCATTGATGAAGTGGGGCGCGGACCTTGGGCGGGACCTGTGGTTGCCGCAGCGGCTGTCTTTTTAAACCCCTCCTCCCTCCCCTCCTCGCTTTTCCATGGGATTCAAGATTCTAAAAAATTGTCTAAAGCAAAACGAGAGTCTATTTTTGAAGATCTCATCACTCTTGAGGCCTTTCATTATGGGCTCGGAATTGCATCTGTTGAAGAAATCGACCGTCTTAATATTCTTAAAGCTACCTTCCTGGCCATGGAAAGAGCCACGAAAAACCTTCCCCAAGTACCGTCAACACTTCTTATTGATGGCAAGTATATCCCCCGTTTTGAAGGAATACAAACTCACCCCCTTGTCGGGGGAGATGGGATTAGCCTCTCCATCGCGGCGGCTTCTATTATTGCTAAGGTTACCCGAGATAGGATGATGGAGGAGTTGGCAAAAGCCTATCCCCCTTATGGCTGGGAAACCAATGCAGGATATGGCACTGCCCAGCACCAGACGGCCCTCAAGACGTATGGAATTACGCCCCACCATCGCAAGAGTTTTGCCCCTATACGAGCAATGGTGGCATAAAAGGAGAGAAAACCTGAGATTTGGATAAGGGATTAAAATCTTTTATATAAAGCAGATAGCTAATGTCATTGCGAGGAGTAAACCGACGAAGCAACCCAGAAAAAAGAACTTATTCCGCAGGAATGCATCTTCTTTAATTTGCTAGAAAGTGATGGATTTATGTAGGTAAAAAAGGCTGCATGTCCTATGGACATGCGTCATTTGCACTAGGTTGCTTCGTCGTTTCACTCCTCGCAATGACGTAATATATTGTTTATAAAAAAAGAGATTCTTACCTGAAACTTAGGGTAGAAAGGAAAAAGTTCATGCGTTCAATCAAAATTGCACCCTCTCTTCTATCAGCCGATTTTGCGCGATTAGGCGAGGAAATTAAGCTTCTGGAACCTTTTGCGGACATGATCCATTTGGATGTCATGGATGGTCATTTTGTCCCTAACCTTACCTTTGGCCCGCCTGTCATTGAAAAGTTAAGGTCTTGGACCTCCCTTCCCTTCGACGTCCATTTAATGATTAGCCCTGTTGATCTGTTGCTCGCAGATTTTGCTGCAGCAGGAGCCGATATTTTAACTGTCCACCCGGAAGCGGGTCCTCACATGTATCGTACCTTGCAAAAAATCAAGACATTAGATTGCAAAGCCGGTATTGCCCTTAATCCAGGTACACCCGTTGAGGCCCTTAAGCCTTTTTTACAACTGCTGGACTTAGTCTTGGTAATGACTGTGAATCCTGGGTTTGGGGGACAATCCTTTATCGAAACACAACTGCCTAAAATCAAGGAAGTCAGAAAGCTTATCGACGCCAGTGGTCGAGACATTTTGCTCGAGGTAGATGGGGGAATTTCTCCCACAACGGCTCCTCTAGTTATTGAAGCAGGGGCTGATGTTTTAGTGGCAGGGAGTGCCGTCTTTAAAGGAGGAGCCACTCATTACGGTAAAAACATTCAAGCTTTACGAGGTACACATGACTGAAAATCTTTCTTCATCAGAGCGTCATAACGCCCTTAAAAATCTTTCTGGCTGGAAGGAGACAGAAGATGGAACATCTCTCACGAAAACCTATATGTTTTCTTCATTTCCTCATGCTTTCGCCTTTATGACACATGTTGCCCTTTATGCAGAAAAAACGAATCACCACCCAGAATGGACCAACGTATATAATAAGGTCCATGTCACTTTAACAACTCATGAGAGTGGAGGAGTGAGCGCAAAAGACATTGCTCTTGCGCTCCAGATGGATGAAGCCGCTTTTGCTTTCCTTAATCCATGTACGTCGGATCAGTCCGATCTAGTTTTCTAAGAAGGGTTGCCCAATCTCGACCACCAAAGTCAGGTTCGAAATTCCTTACATCTTGAGCAGCTTGTTCACACACCTCCTTAGGAGGAATCACAATCTTTTGGCCACTTGAAAGAACAGCGCACTGCACTTTGCAAGCACGTTCTAAAAAGTATATATACAAAAAGGCCTCCTGAACAGTCGCCCCACAGGTCAAGGTCCCATGATTACGCAACATCATCGCTTTCTTCAGACCCAAGTCCTTTACCAAATTTCCTCCTTGGCGCTGATGATCAAGGGTCAAAGAATCGTAATTATGGTAAGCAAGGCGATTGTAAAAATGGAAAGAAAACTGGCTTAGAGGAAGAAGGCCACAATCCATCGCAGAAACGGCCACACCTGCAATCGTGTGCAAATGGAAAATAGCGTTCACATCAGGTCGATTCTTGTAAATATTTCCATGAATCACATAGCCTGTCTGATTATATTGACTTTCTTTGCCTTCTAAAATTTTACCGTCCAAAGAAACTTTAAGCAAAGATGACGCGGTTACCTCTTCAAACAACAACCCAAAAGGATAAATGAAATAGGCATTAGAGCCCGGCAACCGTGCTGAAAGATGGGTGTAAGTCAAATCATCCATCTTCATATCAGCAAGAATACGATAAGCCGCCGCAAGCTGCGTGCGCACCTGCCGTTCGGTAGCTATATCTTTATTGGGAAAAAGGGAAACAACTGATTTCATAACTTACTCCTCTTCTGTTAAATCAATTATTGATTGGGATTATTCGCCCATTAAAATGGAGGGCTTTGCGGCCCTCCATTGTTCAAAACTTAACATAGTTAATTTTTTGATTCAATTGTTTTGATAAAAAATATAAAAATTTTGATATTTTTAAGTCCAAAAGGCTGGTTTAGGGCGCACATCCACGTGAACAAAATCAGATTTCGGGTAATATCCCACTCCGCCCGCTTTTAATGACCGCGCTGCGTCTTTTAGATCCTTAAGAGAGGTGTGCTCACATCTTAAATCGATAGCCTTGCCTTGCATGTGAAGGCTTTTTTTCGCAACACCCGCACTTTTTTTATGCAACGTTGCATTGGTAGCAGGCGAGCGATAGCCGCAGATCACGTGATAGGGGTTTTTGTTACCAAGAGTTGCATTCAACCGATGAAGAACATCAAAGAGGCGAGGATCCATAGCATGCTGCTGATGATTACGTCGGTCCCTTAGAAGATGGGCAAGACGAGCCAGGGCTTTCTCATCATAATGCCCCTCTCGCCAATAGACGCCTTCAAAAGCTTCTTTAGTGTGGATATTAAAAAGGGCCAATTTACGAGAGGAAAAACGAGGGCGCGCCGCTGAAACAAGCGTAGTATTTAGACACGGCGTTGCCGCCACAGCCATAAAGGACGATGCTAAAACCAAAAATTTTCGCCGAGAAAGAGATAGTTCTGACATCAAACTCCTTGTCTTATGCTAACTCCCTTCATTTTTAATACAACTCTCACAGGATAGAGGCAAGGTAAAAAATAAGTTAGTTTATGTTTATGATTGTAGAAAAGTTTTTGAGGAATGTCTAATTTTTCGATTGGCCATCTTACTTTGCGGCAGCAGGATTCGTCGAAGGAGAAGGAGTAGCGGCTGGAGCTGGGGCTGGAGTTGATGGCGCTGGCGAAACCACACCCGATGATGCAGGCGTCGCTGTGGAAGGGAGAGCGGGACTAAAAGAGCCTCCACACGAGCGCGTCAAAAGCTCTCCTGGAACGGAGGATTCTCCTGGTGTTATGGGAAATATATTGGTATAGACTTCCACACACTCATCCCCCAAGCCCGTATTATGATATATAGAAATATAATTATCACAGTCCCACGTATTATAAGCTCCTATATTGATTTTAATGCCCTGCTCTTCAACTATATAAAAGGGATAAGACTGATCTGTCGTTGATTGTTGCCCGGGAGATAAGGGATTGAGGACAAGCGTCAGAGGTGCGTTATTATTATTGTCATTAAATAATTGAAGGGTGCATGCCGTTTTATTGACAATTTTTGTGCTTGTGAAAGCACTTAGGGGCATTAGTACAAGAATCAAGATGGAGAATATAAAAATTTTCATAAGTTTTTACCAGCTCGTTATTTCTGCTCTTTATTCTAACATCGTTTCCTTAAGAATCAGTAAAGTCTTTACCTAAGAAAATGGGCAATCAAAAAAATAGATTTTTTTAAAACTTTTCTTTAGACTACTAAATGTAGAATTGAGAACGTCTGTCTAAATACCCAAGGAGTCTTTTTTGAAAAAAGCGTTGTATTATGCAATATTTTTTGTGTCTACAGTACCCCCAGCAATAGCCATGGATTCAGAGGACTTGAGAGAAGGCACCTCCTCAAGCTATACACGACAACACCCTGGACTCATAAACTCTTCCAACATGGAAGGCCCATGGGAGACTTTGGACATCTTAGACATCCGTCAAGCTGCACTGAGTGATTTTTTAAATGAAGAAGATGAGAGAGACGCATGGAATCGAGATTATCCTCATCATTTATATATAGTGGCATTTGAATCAACGGATGAAGATTTTTCTTCTCGCGTTGCAATGCTTGGTAAATATAGGGACGTCCTCTTCAGCCGAGGAGAAAACACCTTAGTTCTGAACAGTGCTTTACAATGCACACCTGATCAAATTGAAAGTGGTGCTACAATCATCACCACATTGTCTGACTGGCTTTTGATCAGTCATACAGAGGATTATGAACGATCTCTTATTGTTTCAACAGCTTAAGACTGACTGCCGATCAATTTAATGAACGTTTAGAGACTATCGAACGATATAAGTCCCTCCCTTTGATGCACAATAGGGAAGAAGCTGAAATACACGGTCATGAATGGATTAAAGTTATCGCCACTGCTTTGCTGCTGCCCCCTTTACAAATTCGCTCAGGAATGCAGGCTATTCACAAACATACTTTCAGACTCTTTCCTCAAGATCTCACCCCTTCGGCACGCATCTTAACCATCACAGGAGCCTTACCTCATACTGAAGAGCAAATACAACGTTATTTTGGCCACAGAGAAAGCTTAAAAGAAACATTCGCAGAGGAAGGACTATCACCCCCTGAAGCTCTTGAGTTAGCAACCATTGTATGGCGAATCAACATAGACGAAGTGCCCAGCCGCCTTAAACTTTTTTACGTATGTGCAAAAAACCTGTTTACAGATGACATGAATATTTTTCAGCGCCGTGTAATTCTTGAAAATCTCTTATTAGCCACCCCTCAAAAAATGAAGGATCGGCTTGATGCTCTCGTGAAATGCAAATCTATTCTTTTACCTACCACTCTGGATGCCATAGAGCGTTGTGAGGTGATTGTGCAAGCTTTGCGGTACTTCCCTGAACAGATTAGGCAATGGGCTACACAAACTAAGTCAGAAAAACCTTCTTGTGTAGTGCAATAGAATGCTCTCACTTAAGCGTCTTCCTCTCTCGACGCTTGTTTATATTTCTGATAGGGTAAGAAAAAAAGAGTTTTGCATGATGAAAAAAGGAATTTTTATACTTCTCGCAGGTTTTTTAAGCGGATGCTCCTTGTTTCCTGAAGGAGAACCCCCTCTGCCCCTTTATACCCTAAAGAGTGCCCCTTTGAAACAGACGCACGCCTTAAAAGCTCCGCTTGCTATTGATGGACCGGTGAGTGAGATAAGTCTCGATACTCAACGCATTGCCATCACACCCTCCCCTTATCAAAGAGACTATTTGGCAGACGGTCAATGGCCAGATCGCCTCCCTAAGGTTTTCGAGGAAATTCTTGTTGAAAGCTTAAGTGAACGGTGGGGCGGCGTTCATGTGAATCGCAATAGCGCAGGCCTTCAAACCACTTACGTTCTTTTCTCAGAAATCCAAGATTTCTCCCTCTATTCGATGGAGACGGGAAGACCGGAAGTCCGTCTTAAGGTTATGTTTAAAGTGATTGATTTCCAGAATAGACACGCCATTGCTGCCCGCACTTTTTCTGAATGTGTGCCCGTGCCGTGGATGGAGAGTGTGTTTTCAAAAGAAAAGCTAAAAAAGTAGAAAAGTCGATAAGGGTTAAGGCATAAAACGCTATTTATACCCGTTCAAGTTGAAAGTGTGGACTTTTATTGCAACTTTCCCATTGTCATCCCCGCGAAGGCGGGGATCCAGTAAGCATTTGAAATAAAATAATTTTCTCAAGGAAGGACTTTTTGTTGCATTTTTGTTCTTTAGTAACACAAAACTAACGTTTCTCTGGATCCCCGCCTGCGCGGGGATGACATACATAAGATTAATGGAAAACGTGTATTTTCATTCAGGGTATTTATCTTTTCTCTCTCCCCTCTAAAAGCTCCTTATACACAGCAATCGTTTTTGAGCCCATCATGTCCCTAGAATAATAGATCTCCACACGCCTGCGCCCTTTCTCACCTATGTCTTTAAGCCGAGCTGGGGAAAGCGCGAGCACATCGTCTAAGGCTCGAGCCAAAGCGTCCACGTCCCCAGGAGGTATAGCCCACCCCGTCACTCCATCTTCAATGACCTCTATCGCCGCTCCATGATTAGAAACAATAATGGGCTTTTTCATAGCCTGCGCTTCCGCAATCACGCGTCCAAATCCTTCTGGAGCAAGGGATGGACACACAATAACGTCAGCAAGCTGATAAGCAGCTGGAAGATCAGAACAAGGGTAAACCCATTTAACGCGATCTTCAAGACCTATAGACTTCGCATACTGCAACAGAAAATCTCGATAAGACTCATGTTCTTGAGCTGACCCAGCCAAAACAAGCACGACATCTTTCTGCTTCATACGGGAAAGAGCGTTGATTACAAGCTCTTGTCCCTTCTTTTGAGTGATTCTCCCAGGCAAGAGAATAAGCCGCTTGCCAGAGGACATCCCCCACTCGTCTTTTAAATTCTCCACGCGCTCTTTAGAAATCGCCGCGGGATCAAAAAGGTGAAGATCAATGCCCCGGTCAATGCGTCGAATTTTTGATACCTCAAACCAAGAAAATTTTTTATATTTTTCAATAACATGACTTTCAATAAAGCGAGAGATGGCAATGACTCGATCACCCCGCGCCATAATAGAATTATAAAAAACCTTCAAAATTGACCCTGAACTATAGGCCGCATGATAAGTTGTCACAAAAGGCACTTTCGCGGCGCGCGCTGCTCTAGAAGCACTCCACGCAGGCGCTCGAGATCTTGCATGCACCAGATCCACCTTCTCTTTGAGGATGAGGTTTTTGAGATGCGTGGCATTTTTAGCGATGCGAAAGGGATTTTTGGTATTGAGGGGAAGTGTTCTGAATTCAATCCCCTCCTCTTTGATTCCGTCCCCCCCAGTTCCTGAGACAATAACGGCTCTCCCGCCGCCCGCTATAATAGCCTTGGCAATTTCAATCGTCTCGATCTCAACACCCCCACTGCTCAGTGCAGGAATCACCTGCAAGATTGTGGGCTTACATTTCAATGAAGAAAATGTTTCACATGAAACAATGGTCAATGAAAGGATCTCCTTATGGTCTTCTCGCCGAATTCTAAAAAGAAAACACTAATTGACAGAAGCCCTTATGGCCAGCTAAATTTAGCGCGCTTTCGCGATAAAGACTTGCTAGCACAAAACTGGGGAGAAAAGAATACTGGAGGGGTGGCCGAGCGGCTGAAGGCGGCGGTTTGCTAAACCGTTATATGGAGAAATCCGTATCGTGGGTTCGAATCCCATCCCCTCCGCCAGCCTTCGCTTGTGTCCATACCGGATACATAGGTAACAGATTATTCCGAAGCAATAACGGAGTCACCGTAGGAGTATGTCTCCAAAGGCGCAAGATCAGTCCCTTCCCGTTCCATATCGTATTGTGCATTAAATTTAGCAAATGAATCTGGGTTGTGAACCTCGAGCCCTTTCCCTCTTTCATTCAGGGGGGTATAGTTTCTACTCGATTGCTAGGGAAGCTCCGGGTCAGGCTCTTCTTGGTTTCTTCTTCTCATACAGCCTTTCCAACACCTTTTAAAACAGGATATACGAGATTGAGAACGGCTTGACATAGAGCTTGGAGGTTGAAAAAGTCCTTCTGTGTCAAAGTCATAACTTGCCATAGAGCTTGGAGGTTGAAAAAGCTCTTCTGTGCCAAACTCATAACTCTCCAAGTTCATTGAGGGTGAAACAGAATAGAGGCTTACCTCCACTTCTTCTTGTAGAATTCGGGATTTACTATGTCGAGAAGGTAACCCAGCTATAGATGCAGGAACTTCAGGAGGCAATATTGGAGACGGCACAGGACGTCCAGGCGGAGATAAAGGTGATGGAACACTAGGACCTAAAACAGGAAGCAATATCATGTATTTATCAAGTTCTTGTCTAAACGTCGAACTAATACTAGTATCCAAGCTGCCCGTAGAGGAAAGAGAGCTAGAAGACTCACTTCCTTCAGCTGCATAAGTAGGGAAGCACAACAAAAAATACAATATAAGGAAATAAAAATGGGTATTTTTCACAAACAATATAACATTTGAAAACGAACAGATTTTAACAATACTCAAACACGTTTTTACCATCAGATAAAGTTTACCATGTAATTCTAATGAGTCAATGTATTTTCACGGTGAACGCCTTAAGACCTGACAAATTTTCTATCGTGTCTACCACCCTTTTCATCCACGAGCTAGTAGCCGTACGCAGTGAAGCAGCGTTCAAAAAATTCAAGAGAAAGTTGAAAAACTATTCCCCGGCTTGTCATCCCCGAGCTAGGAATGCTAATGTTTTCTTAACAAAAACAAAGCATTCCTAGCTCGGGGATGACAAGGGTGAATATTACAGCATATCAACTTCATTGTTATAGACTATATTACACTTATTACTGAACCGTATACCACGTTGCCCGCCCTTTACCATGCCGCAGCAAATATTTAGATTCTACAAGCTCTTGCAAATGTTTCTTGAGGGTGCTGCGATTTCCCCCCGTTATGGTTTCAAGATCGCGCACAGAGAGTCGTCCATGCTGTTGAATAAGGTCAATGATCGTTGCAGAGAGCTCTGGCATCTGAAAGGTTAATATTTTTTCGCGCGCCACCTTTTTTTCTAATAAATTTTTCTGTTTTTTCATGGACCTCAGAAAAAATAAGAGCCAAGGGGTCCAATTGGGGTGTCCTTTTTTTAAGGTTTGCTGAGTCCTTCTTAAGGACAAGTAATACCCCTCTTTATTTGCTTCGATAACGCTTTCAAAAGAACTATAGGGAACATAAGCATAGCCTGACTTGAGCAATAACAAAGTCGTTAAGATACGCGACAAACGTCCATTTCCATCTTGAAAAGGGTGGATTCCTAAAAAAACAACAACAAAAATCCCAGCAATCAAAAGGGGATGAAGGCTTTTCTCTTCGAAAGCTTCCCGCGTCCAAGAAACAAGCTCTTGCATCCTCAGCGGCGTTTCAAAAGGAGTCACCGTCTCAAAAATAATTCCCAAGCTTTTTCCGTCTGCATCAAAGGCCTCAACGTGATTTGGGAGCTTCTTATAATCCCCTCGATGACGTTCATCCTTATCGGAATATTTTAACAACCATGCATGAAGCTGTTTAATTGTGTTTTCTGTTAAAGGAATAGCCTCAAATTTTTCAAAAATTTCCTCACACACAAAAGCATACCCCGCTACTTCTTGCTCATCACGGGATTGAAAGGAATAGGTTTCAATACGAGAAAGCAAGCCCTCAACCTCCCGATCAGAAAGTTTTGATCCTTCAATGCGGGTAGATGAGCCAATACTTTCGATAGTTGCCACTTTTCTCAAAGCATACAAACGATCAGGTGTCAGTCGTCCCAATAGTTGCCATGCCCCTTTAAATTCATCAAGCTCCGCAATCATCTGGAGAATTTCTGGTGTAATAACAATATCTTCAGTATTGATCATAAATGTCATATCCATTGTTTTGTCCGATTTTATCCGATTTTATCAAAACAAAATAGCCGTAATTTTATCCGATTGTGTCCGAATAGCCCCATAACTCCCTGGCATCGTCTGGAAGGGTGAAGTCACACTTACACCTATCCAAGTATGGACGTATGGAATCTCCGCCCAAGAGGGGATGACAGGCGTGGAATTAACGAAAAACACGCATTTTTATTCAAGAGCGGTCTATTAAAAATTCAAGCCCTAGCACTCTGGCTTTGGATAAGGGCACGGATAGGTAATTTCCGAGCCTTCTGCAGGCTTAGGAGGCATTTTACGACCACAGCTTGTTAACAACAAACAACCAGGAATTAAAACATAGATTGCAATTTTAGATAGCTTCATCTTTGATCTCATGGTAAAGTTTCAATAGTAGGAGTATAATCACACTTGAGGGGGAAAATCATGTCATTTTGGAAGCAGAAAGATAATTTAGTTATTGCGGGCTTAGTTGTCCTCTTTTTTGTAGGCCTGACCTATTGGTATGAGCCTTGTTGTGTCCGTGCTGCTCTTCACCATCCCGCCGGCTCTTCCTTAGCTACCCCTTTCCTTGATGAAAATCAAACCCAGCATACACTTGCTGAATTTCAAGGAGGGCCTCTCATCGTGAATTTTTGGGCTACATGGTGCCCTGTGTGTGTAAAAAAGATGGGAACCCTGAATAACTTTGCTCAAAAGTTTCAAGAGCAAGGGGGAACCATTATTTCTCTTTCTGAAGACAGCGGAGGCCTCAGCACAGTTAAGGCTTATTATGCCCGTCATGGTTACCAAAATCTTCCCATTTACTTAGACACCTCAGGCCAACTTATGAGCGCTTTTGGGGCAAGCGGACTTCCCACCTCAATTTTTATTGATGCCTCAGGAAAAGAACTTGGCCGTATTGCAGGAGGAATTGATTGGGAAAGTGAACCCGTTAGAAAGATGGTTGAACAATATTTCAATATCCACCTCAAATAATACTTTGATGGCCCCTCGACGACGTTTTAAAATGGGCAAGCTTGTCCGAGATAAGGCTCCTTTACTGCTTGAAAGAAAAGGAGCCCGTGTTTCAACGCACCTTTTGCCTGTTGAGGAGCACCTTCATCACTTACAACTTAAACTTAGAGAAGAAGCAGAAGAACTCTCCTCTGCCCTCACACCAGAAGATTTTCAAGACGAAATGGCTGACATCTTAGAAGTTCTAACCGCTCTAGCAGGCTGTTGGAGAATTGAGATGAAAACAATTGAACAAACACGCCTTCAAAAACGAGAGGAACGTGGGGGATTTGAGAAGGGAACCTTTATGGAATTTGTGGAGGTTGAAACTTCTGATAATTTTCATCCTGTCCTTCAGTATTGCCTTGCCAATCCCAAAGCGTATCCTGAAATCCCTATTTCCCCCCATTCATCAACCACTGCTGACGACGGAAACTATCAATAAGCTGGCCAATTTCATCGGGGGGCAATCCCACGATATGAAGAACAGAGGTTGCCAATTGTATTGTGGGCTCAACAGTTTCAGGAATAACGAGGCGAGCTCCTGAATCAATCAGTTTGTCTTGATGCTTATGGTCCTTAACTCTTACACATATAGGTAAATCTGGAAAATGACGACGCAACATCATGACGGCTCGTACTGATGATGTCATTTGATTAAGCGTGATCACCACCGCTTTGGCATTTTCTGCTCCAACCGCTTTCAAGACCTCAACACTTTTCGCATCCCCAAAAAAGACAGGCCATCCTTTTTCCCTCCCCTCAGCAACACGGTGCATATCTGTATCAAGAGCCACAAAGGGAACAAAGCGTGATGCCAAAAGATCCCCAAGCATTTGTCCAACCCGTCCAAAGCCTGCAATAATAACGTGGTTTTTAAGCTCTCCAATTTCCTCAAAGGCTCCTTTTAGATCAGAATGGTTTTCTTGGGCTTGAAATTTATCCGCACACACCTTTCCCAAATAGGCTAAGAGAGGCGTCAAAGCCATGGAGAGGGTTACTACCAAAAATAAAATATCCGTAAGATCCGGAGACAGACATTGTTGCGCAACAGACGGCGAGAAAATGACGAAAACAAACTCCCCTCCTCCCGCTAAAAGAAAAGAAGTTCTTAAGCTTGTGGAGGCTCTCAAGCCGTTGAATCGCGAGATAAAGAAGATCAAAATAGATTTTAACGCCACCATAAGAAGTAAAAGACTCAAAACCACAGAGAAGGAGTTAAATAAGACCATAATATTAATCCCCATCCCAACAGACATAAAGAAAACACCGAGTAAAAGGCCTCGGAAAGGCTGGATATCCGCTTCAACTTGATGGCGATATTCTGTTTCTGCCAAAAGAATGCCTGCTAAAAATGCCCCTAATTCCATGGAAAGTCCTGACATTTCTGTTACAAAGCTTGTTCCAAGAACAACTAAAAATGTTGTCCCCATGAAAAGCTCAGAGTTTCCACTGAGAGAAACAGCACGATAGAGCGGCCGAAAAACAAAGCGCCCAAGGCCTATGATAATAACAAGCGCAATGCCTGCTTTTAAGATTGCATAAGAGAGCTCAAGAAAGATATTCGATTTTTCTGTCCCTAAGGTCGTTGCTAAAATAAGCAAGAGAACGACGACAAGATCCTGAAAAAGGAGAACCGCAAAGGACACCCTCCCAAAACGGGTTGCAAGTTCTTTCCGATCATTTAAAAGTTGTAGGACAACAGCCGTTGAAGAAAGAGAGAAGGCGCCTCCCACTAAAAGGGCGATCTCCTTCGATAAGCCTGCCCACAGCCCAATAACCGTAAAAAGAGCCCCCGTTAAAACAACTTGAGGAACACCGAGCCCAAAAACATATTTTTTCATGGATTGGAGGCGTTGAAGGGGAAGATCCAACCCAAGAGTAAAGAGAAGGAAAACAACCCCCAACTCTCCCAAAAAATGGGTTTCTGTGGGATCTGTAATAACTCTCAAGACATGCGGGCCAATTAACATTCCCGCCACTAAATAACCCAGAACAGAACTGATTTTAATGCGACGAAATAAAAACACCATCCCCACTGCGGCAATAAGGAAAGTCAGAATATTGAGTAAATATGTCGCGTCAGACGTCACGCAGGTCCTTTCTCCATTGTTTATTACCTCCTATAAAGATACCACTTTTTTTAATAAAAAAGTAGCGTTATTGAATCAAACACGGGCAAAAACAATGGCTGGGGGACCTGGATTCGAACCAGAGTTGCCCGGTCCAGAGCCGGGAGTTCTACCGCTAAACTATCCCCCAAGAGAGTAGCTTAGACCTAGCATATTCTAGTTAAGTTGTGAAGGGGGGTACAACAGCTTACTGGAACGGTTCTTAATTAACTCCTCCTACTCCTGCGCTACAGAAAAAGTGAGGGGCGTATTAAAGGGCAACGGGAAATTTTCATCTCCATGCCCGCAACCTGGCAAAGAAAAAACTGGCAGGGGCGTATTTTCTGCAAAACGTTTGAGAACAGGGTGAATCAAAGACGTGCCGTTGGCCTCATTGCCTCGCACAAAATCACCAAGAATGATCGCTTGAACTCCTTCAAAAGTCCGAGCTTGCTCGAGATGCATAAGCATACGGTCCACACGATAGCCCCGTTCATCAATGTCTTCGAGAAAAAGAATTTTACCAGAACTATTAAGTTGCCAGTCAGTTCCTAAACTACACGTTAAAAGACAAAGATTTCCACCCGCGAGGCTCCCTGAAAGAGATGATATTTTTCGAGCAGGATTGTTAAAGGGAGTCAACACAGGAGGAGAGTAAGACCTCATCCCCTCTTTCAAAAACTGCAAAGTCGCCTCTATGGTTTTCTGCCCCACCTTTGCCCTAGATAACTGACTGGCACCCGGCCCATGAAGAGACGGCCAATTCCATTTTTGGTTTAAAAAGACATGAAGCACGGACCCATCGCTAAAGCCAATAAATAACTTCTCTTTGTTTGGCCTCTTCATTTTAAGAAGATCCTGAATAAGGCGTGTGAGCCCATATCCCCCTCGAAGCAACCAAACAATATCTACAGAGGGATCTTGAAGAGCATTTTTAAGATGGGCAAAGCGCACCTCATCTTGATGCGCACACAAAAGATCTTTTCCCAAAAGGTCAGGAGGAACTGTTACACGTATGTTTAAGTCTTCAAGGTATTGTTTTGTTAAGTCTACGTCTTCTTGAGGACTTGGAGAAGAAGGGGCTATCAAAGAGACGTGGGCCATGGGAGATGCATCTTTTTCAGCGTGGTTGGAAGGGAGAAAACTTACTCCCGAGGGAAACCAAAATTCACCCCATTCTTGTCATTCCTGAACGATCATTGTCATGCTGAACTCGTTTCAGCATCTCGTTGTCAAAAAGATCTCGAAACAAGTTCGGGATGACAGCAGAGGGAGAGATGACAACATGGGAAATAATTTTCCAATTTCCCCGCGTTTACTACTTAATCTTTGTTTCTTTGAACTCCACGTGCTTACGAACCTTTGGATCGTATTTACGCATAACGAGCTTTGCAGTCAACGTCCGAGGGTTTTTCTTCTTCACATAGAAAAAGCCCGTTCCAGCTGTGCTTTCCATTTTAATCGTGATTGTGTTTTGCTTTGCCATTGTTCTTTAAATCCATCTACAAAATTAAAGAGAGAATACTATGTTCGGCGTCCCTGTCAAGGATTAACAACCACTTTCTCTCAAAAGCTCGATACGATCCAAAACTCCGTGGAGTTTTGTTCCTCCATAATCAATAACATATTGTTTTATAATGCCATTAGGAAGAAGATCTTGAGTGGTAACATATACAGGCTCATAATCCGCTTTCTCAGGCCCATAGACCGCAAAGCGAACTGGCCAAAAAGGTTGATTTGCAAATTGATGAGCCGCTTCACTTACAGGATTTCCCGCCATAACCTTCTTAGCCCCAATGAACGTATTAATTTCGGAAGCCCCATCATTACTGCTCCCATCAAAAACCACCCGAGGGAAAATTTGTTCTCCCTCCTGAGCGGCACCTAAAAGACTCTTAATATGTTGAATAGGGAAAAGAACGCTTTCCTGAAGTTGGAGAGTTTTTTTCTCAGGCTTCTGATAGGTAACGACTATAAGATCTCCTTTTTTTTCAGCCCTTCCTCGGATATCTTCGACCAGCTCATCATCTGTCTTGCGATATGTGTTAAATGTAAAAAGAGAACCATCCTCAGCCTCATAGGTTACATACCCCCAGCGAATATGCTCAACTGTGCCGTCATTATGATAAAGTCGCGTTTCAGAGCGCTGTTGCACAGTCCATCCATCACAAACTTTATCAAACTCTATCAACATCGTTCCTCGTGCATCTGTAACCGTACTCCGTGGATCAGGTCGGCTTTCCATTGTCACTGTGTAATAGGCACGATGAGGTTGAAGCTCGATACTCGCTTCAAGAGAAAAGGATAAAAGAAATCCAAAAATTACAACAAAAGATGCGAGGAGCCGCACGATGTTCTCCATAAGAGTTTAGAGGTTGAGTTATCCTACCTGTACTTTATAAAGATTTCACGAAGAAAACGTTAAGAAAGAAAAACATTTTGTGAGAACCATTGACACCCCGGCTTAAGAACATATTAAATAAAGAAAAAAGCAAAGGACGGATCAACAATGCCTCTTAAAATTACATTTCAAAAACAGAGCCCTCAAAAAAATCTCTGCCTTGGGGTTTATGAAGATGGTCATTTTCCCTTACCAACTCAAACATGGGACAAAACCCTCAAAGGTCTTCTCTCAACCTCCCTCAAGAATTCCAAGTTTAAAGGAAAACTCACTCAAACCCTATCTGTGTTCACTCCCGATGGAGGGCGGATCATTCTTGTGGGACTTGGAAAGAAAACAGAACAAAACGAGAAGCAATGGCAAAAAATTGGAGGATCTCTTAGCAGCGTCCTTGATGCATCAACAAATGGAGAAGGCGCTGTTGAAATCCATAGCCTTGAAAAGGCTGATAATGCACAAGTTGTAGCTCATCTTGCCTTAGGGACTCTCTTAAGATCTTGGCGATTTGAGACTTATTTTACAACAAAAAAACCCGAAGAGCTTTTTTCTCTTAAAAAGGTCATATTTCTAACACCAGCGCCTGATGCAGCTGAAAAAGCATTTAATCCCCTTTCCAAAATTGCTGAGGGTGTTTTTCTGACCCGCACTGTCGTCACAGAGCCTGCGAATATCATGACACCGGCTACGCTTGCAAAGGTTGCAGCTTCTCTTGAAAAGGATGGGGTTAAGATAGAGATTTTAGATGAAAAAGACCTTAAAAAACTGGGAGCCAATGCCATCTTAGGGGTGGGTCAAGGAAGTGATAAGGAGTCCAAACTTGTAGTCATGCGCTGGGAAGGTGGCAAAAAGAAAGACGACACCCTTGCTTTTGTCGGCAAAGGAGTCACCTTTGACTCAGGAGGACTTTCTCTCAAACCCGCCAATAGTATGGAAGATATGAAATATGACATGGCGGGCGCTGGGGTCGTTATCGGCCTGATGAAAGCTCTTGCCCTCCGGAAGGCCAAAGTAAACGTTGTCGGCGTCATTGGTCTTGTCGAAAACATGCCATCCGGTACAGCACAACGCCCCGGAGATGTTGTCACGTCTCTTTCCGGCCAAACCATTGCTGTCATGAATACGGATGCTGAAGGACGTCTCGTCCTTGCGGACGCTTTGTGGTATACACAAAGCCGTTTCAAACCCAAACTAATGGTGGATCTTGCGACCCTTACGGGAGCTATTATTGTTGGGTTAGGATTTGAGCGCGCGGGTCTTTTTGCTTCCGATGATGCCTTAGCTAAAAAATTAACAGCGGCTGGCGAAGATGTCTCTGAGCTTTTATGGCGCATGCCGCTTGATGAAGCCTATGACAAGGATATCAACAGCGATATTGCGGACGTACAAAACGTTAGCAGTTCTCGCGGTGGTGGCTCCATTACCGCCGCCAAGTTTTTACAACGCTTCACAAATAAAGTGCCGTGGGCTCACTTAGATATTGCAGGTCTAGCTTGGGCAGAAAAAGACCTACCCCTTTGTGCAAAAGGAGCAAGTGGCTTTGGCGTCCGTCTTTTGGATCGCTTTGTTGCAGAAAATTACGAAGGGAAATAAGTTAGTTATCAGTAGTCAGTGGTCAGAAACCTATTTTTAAGAACTCTTTCTGGCGTCTGATTACTGACAACTGATTACTGACAACATGACAGACATTGGTTTTTATCACCTCACTACATCTCCCCTTGAGCGGGCGCTCCCCCGTCTTCTTGAAAAAATTCTTGAGGGGCACAAACGTGCCGTTATCCTATGCGCAAGCCAAGAGAGGCTTGATTTCCTTAACAATGCGTTATGGACAATGGGAAAAGCGAGTTTTATTCCCCACGGGAGTACAAAAGAAGGATCTCCAGAAGACCAGCCTATTTGGCTAACACTTCAGGACGAAAACCCGAATGGAGCCCAATTTTTGATTCAAACCGACGGGGTCACCTCCCCCTCCCTCTCCACCTATGAACGCTGCCTTGACCTTTTTGATGGCAATGATGAGGATGCCGTTGCGCAAGCCCGTCAGCGCTGGACTGACTATAAGAATCAAGGGCACACGGTCACCTATTGGAAACAAACTCCCTCTGGCACTTGGGGAAAAGGAGCCTAGCGATCTTTTTTTCTTTAAAGAGCGCCTTAGAACTGATAGCCTACACTTAAGACAGCTTCACCTGACTTTTCGCCACTCCCTACTTCGCCACTAACATTGCCCACTATGTAAAATCCTTCTTTGAATTGGGCAGACAGCGACGCTCCTGCGCTAAATTGGTTCCGCACTCGATTGTCCCCTAAAACCGCTAGGGTTTGTGGCTGATTCACAAGTCCTCCACTCATTTGAGCTCGACTACTTCCCACAGGGCGCTTTTGCACCCATCCCACCTGAAGTGAGGGGCGCATCAACACATCTCCTACCATACAGAGCTTGTATATCATCGTTCCCAGCTCTCCTCGGTAAAATTGACCTGTCTTGGAGTTAACCTGTAGATTTAAACTATCTGCCCCGTGTTCCTGGTACCCTCTCTCATGCACAGCCATATACGTTGCATTATAAAATGGTTGCAGCGTGAACGGCTCTACCGGCACCACATACCCCACCTCTGCATTTGTTGAGAACTGGAAGGCATTATGACTTTCTTTCGCCGCTCGATTGATTGTGCTGAACGCTATATTCCTTGTGGATTTTATGTGATCGTTTCCTGCAATAAATTGACCTTCAACATAAAGTCCACACTTATCCATCCATGATCCGTAAACCCCTCCGTATCCACTATTCATCGTGCCATTGCCTCGGGCTTGTTTCCAATCAAAGAACGTGGTGGAATATCCTCCCAAGAGCCCCACAAAGGTGTTGTTCATCACTTGATAATCTGCCCCTAACGTCACGCCTCCTGTTCTGCTTTTAATTCCTACATTGCCATGACTGTTCGCTCCCTTGTCATCCAATTGACCATAGGATTGAATCCACATCGTTGTCTTCCCGCTTTTAATCCGTTGGTTTATGGGCATTCCTGAGGGGCGATTCTCAATGCCTTGATTGTTCATGGCAAAGTTTAACCCTATCCCTCTTTGCTTCTGAGCTCCCTTAGCAAAAATGTTTTGAGAGGCAAAATTACTTCGGGATGACAGTGCCCGGAAAGAGTTGTCCCCTAGCAACTTGTAGAATGCGTTCAGACGCTTTGGCTCAACCTTCTCAAGACGCCTTGACTCGGCCGCAAACCTGGCGGTGTCTCTCAGATGCTGTTGCTGAAAATGCAGCGTCTTGTTGAGAAGCGCATTGTGGTTAAAGGACAGAAACCCGAACTCCTTGAACAAAGACGGTTGCAGTTGATCAAGGGCTGCCGTTAATCCCGCTATATCTTCATTCCCAAGATAAGTATCCAAAACGCGCAAAACGCTATCAAGATCACTCCCTAAAGGAATACTGTCATCAAATGAATCCAAATATCTTCCCATTATAGCTGCATTACTTCCATCAGTTGATGCAAAAGCATGCGTAAGATCTTGGAGATTCCCCGTAATAATTCTTACAGCATTGGGCAGATACTCAATCGTATATTTTATTCGGTTATCGGACGTCAGAGTTGCAAATGCGCTTGTTCGTTGGTTCGCTGTGAGAATAATGTAGGTTTGCCCTTTAAGTTGCCGACGGGGATCCACACTCACCACATTCAGGGTTCCATCAAGACTTGCCACGGTCCCTACAGCAATAAGATCTGAAGCCCCTCCAGCCCCTATTTCTGCTTTATAAGTTGCAGTTGGTGCCATGGTAAAACTATTGACAAACGTAAGCTGCCCAATGGAATGTCCAGGAGAAATCAGCCCCCCTATGTTTCCACTCAGCGCACTTCCATTTCCTACAAGGGTTCCTCCTGGCATCACAAAAAGCGGGCTATTGGGAAGGCTTCCATCCAAAGAGAAAATTCCGTTGTTAACTGTCGTTTGTCCTGAATAGGTATACGTACTCGGGAATGACACTGTGCCTGCTCCATCTATATCTACTCTTCCGGCTCCTGTAATCGTTCCTCCAAACGTCACACTTTGCCCTGTTGGAGGAGCAAAACCAAGCACCCCATTTGCTCCAAGAGCATAGTGTTGCGGAATGTTGGTCGTGGTTATCTCAAACTCACCATTATTGATTGTGACTGGCCCTGTAAATCCACCTAAGTTCCCTGTAAGCAACAACAACGCCGCCCCCTCTTTAAGAAGAGATCCCGATCCACTGATATCGCCTGCAAACGTTCCAGCAAAGGTTTGATCGAAAGCAAGAGCCGTATTGTTGATGATATTTCCAGTCAAACTGACCGAATTACCTGTGAGAGTTCCTCCAGTAATCGTTGTCCCACCTGTATAGGTATTCGTTCCCGTAAGAGTCAGGTTTCCTCCGTTCATTTTTGTTAAAGATCCTGCTCCACTCATGTCTCCTGCAAAGGTGCCAGCTATTGCTTGATTAAAAACAAGCGCTCCATTATTCGAGACATTCCCCTGTATACTTGTTGTAGTAACCGTCAACGATCCTTCACTAATCGTTGTCCCTCCTCCATAGGTATTGTTCCCTGTAAGGGTCAGATTACCTCCGCCTAATTTTATCAGTCCCCCTACACCTCCAATCGGTCCACTTAAGGTCGCATTAACCCCGTTCGTGTCAATAGTACCTGTTGTATTTATCAGAATAGGTCGCGCACTCGAAAACGCATTCTCTAAGGTTCTCAACGTTCCCCCAGCAAAGGTCAATCCTCCTGCGGCTCCTCCCAGATTTCCATCATTATTTACTGCAAGCACACCTCCTGTAATTGTCGTCCCTCCCGTATAGGTATTCGGTCCTGTAAGGGTCAGCGTTC
>JACPNY010000042.1 GCA_016185255.1 Pseudomonadota bacterium | reverse complement strand
TATCTAGGCTCTCTTGACTATTTTGGATTGTCCGACGTACTGCCTCTGTCGTTTTGGCGCACCCGTGTAATATTTGTCCCATAATTCCTCCTTGGATGGTAATTCAACAGATAATACACCATCACACCCTGGGACTAAACAAGTAGTGGGTTCAGAGTCCACTTTAAAGGCTCGACCGGCTTGACCATAATATCATCCGTCTCGTCTCCGTCTAAGATTGTTGAGTCCGCGCTTACAGGCTGGTTCGTAGTATTATCATTCTCGTCTCCGTCAAAGGAGAAACCATTTGTTGGCTTGCGTCGAGGGAGAGGGAACAGTCTGTCGGCGTCTAAAGGCTTGGCTACAACAGGGATCATATCTTCTCCGTCTACGTGAATCCTCGGGAGCGGCGAACGGAGGGACTCATCGTTAAACTCTAAGTCCTCTTGCGTTTCTTTTCCACCAGCCTGAACGAAGGACGTGCTTAACAGTATCGCTGTGGTTAAAAGTAGAAATGATTTCTTCATAATATCACCTTTGTGTAGTTAAATAAATAATAGAAACATTACTAAAAATAATGTAACTAACATATATGTATGTATCCTATCCCCATTTGTCAAGACCCGCGCCGGTTCTGTGTATAGGTTCATATGAAATGAGACTCAAGAGACCTCGAGATAGGATGATTGAATATAGGCCAAAGGAGTCAACATATTCAAAAGACCGCTGCATAAGTTTCCTTAAAACCCTCTAATTTCCCTACCAAAGACCCGGTATATTTGTTATATTTTTCCACTAGTGTCCGGTCAAAAATCTAATAGATACAATTGGTTAGGAGATTCATCTGTTTGAATTGCATTTTCTTTTTCGTTAAGAAGTTGATTCAACGGAGTTTTTTCATAAATACTTAAGCTTAAAATTTGCAGAATTGTGTAGAGAGAAGACTCGATCTTTAGCTGCTTTTTTACGAGTGCAACCAAGGCATAGACTGTATTGTCAAGATCAACACCAAAGCGATCATCTGCATACAAGGCACGCGTTATCTTAATGAGATGCAAGGCAAAGTCTTGAAAAATGCGCCAGTCTCGATTTTCATTGGCATCCGCCAAGGTGCTACGCGCTATGCCTCCTCGAATGCCAAGATGGTAAAGCTTTGCCTTATGGGCGCGCAGACAGCCTTCAACATCTCTCAGACTTTCTCGATAGGTTAGCTGGGCAAAGGCCATGCATAGAAATTGGTCCAGGTAGGAAAAGGTGAGACGTTCTTTAGATTTATCGTAACGTTTCACACATTTGTGAAATTCTGGCAGTTGTAGCTGGGACATCAACTGCGCGAAAACAAGCTTTCTCTCACCGGACAGTAGTGATATCATCTAAGAACCTGTATTCATGATTATGCGAGTCGCTTCAAAAGCAACATAGAATGGGCAATCATGACATAATTTTCCGCCGAAGAGATTGAGATTTCAAAATCCTTAGCAAGCCTTCTATACCCATTTAGCCAAGAGAAGGTTCTCTCAACAACCCAACGTTTGGGAAGGATTTGCCATTTCTCTGAGATTCGTTCTGAAATTTCGATTGTTTTCTCACACACATTTTTGACAAATTCTTCCATTGTTTTGCGATATCCTGCATCTGCACATACCCCTTTTAAAGTTGGTTATTTTTCTAAAGCTTTTTCAAATACAGGACACCCACCCACTGTATCATGCGTATTGGCCGCATGAACTTGCACATGAAGCAAATGACCCAAGGTATCGGTAATGATATGACGTTTACGACCTTTTACCTTTTTTCCCCCCATCAATTTCTCTGGCCTCAGCTTTGTTTGTTGTTTTAACGCTCTGACTATCAATAAGGGCATACGTAGGTTCTGGCTTTCTGTTCGCTTCCATACGGCTCTTTTTCACAAGATCAGCCATCATTTTTTCCCAAATCCCTTTTTTCTTCATACGGTGATAAAAACTATGCACTGTGCTCCAGTGGGGAAAATCTTTAGGAAGTTGACGCCATTGACATCCCGTCTTTGTAAGGTAAAATACAGCGTTCACAAGAGTTCTCTTCTCATGGGTCGCCCGATTCCCATATTTCCCAAAGGTGAAGTAATCTTTTATCAATTCCCATTGACCGTCTTTTAAATCACTCGGATAGCTCACATCGCCTCCCTTTTTTGAGCTATCCTATCATATTTTCTTGTTCATGAATACAGGTTCTTATTTTTTTCTTAACATTTGTAAGACGTTGGATTAGCTTTTGCAAAACTGTAATAGATACGTATGTTTCTTAAGAGAGGTTGGGCATGCCCCGCAGAATTGAAGTTGTTCCCTATGATTCTAACTGGCCAAGATTGTTTGAAGAGGAATCCGCAAAAATTAAGAAAGCTCTGGGTGATAACTGCATTGTGGTTCACCATGTGGGATCCACAGCCGTTCCGGGACTTTGTGCAAAACCTAAGATTGACATTATCCTTGTTGCAAAAAATATAGCGCTTATAGGGCAGGATCTTGAAAAATTAGGATATGAATCCAGAGGAGAGTTCAATATTCCTTTTCGCTTGGGTTTCTCAAAAAGAGGAGCCCTTCTCAATGTTAATCTTCATGTTTATGAAGAAGAAAATCCCGAAATTAACCTTAACCTCTTGTTTCGAGATTATTTACGTAACTTCCCAGAAGCTCTTGAAGAATATGCAAATTTAAAGCTAAACTTAGTTGCTCAAGATTCATTGCATGAAAAAAAGAACTCCTTATTTAGCGGGTATAATTTAGGAAAAGATGCCTTCATTAAGAAGGTTTTAAACAAAGCAGGGTTTCATGGGTTGTGCATGAGACTTTGCACCCATTACGATGAATGGGAAGTAGCCCGTACTTTTAGGCAAAAATATTTTTTTGATAAAGTGCCAGTTGTTGATCCCTATACGTGGACTTTCGATCATAAAGATCATCTTCATTTGGTTTTTTATCAGGGAACAGAGATTATTGGATATGCTCACATTCAACTTTGGAAAGAGCAAAGAGCTGCGCTCCGAATTATCGTCATTGATGAACACTTAAGAGATCAAGGACATGGTGGGTATTTTTTAAAACTGTGTGAACGTTGGCTAACACAAAAGGGTTTTAAAACTCTACAAACCCAAGCATCTCCAGCGGCTTATCCCTTCTATTGCAAACACGGTTACACTGAAATGCCTTTCAACGATCCTGATGGCTATGAAGGAGACCCTCAGGACATTGATGTGGGGAAGGTATTATGAGCCATCCGGCTGCACTCTTTATGGATATTAGCCCGTAAACGGTAGTGCGCCAGGGTTGTGATTCTTTTTTACATCGCCATTATATTAAAGCCCGCGTCAATATAAACTGTGCTGCCGGTAATAAGATGCGCTTCATCACTTACCAAGAAGCGCGCATACGCTCCCACAGACTGAATAGATACATGCTCACGTATGGGAGATTTTTGAATTGCACGGTGCAGAAGGGCTTTGAAGTGTGGAATTCCACTTGCTGCTCGGGTTGGAATTGGTCCTGGAGAAAGAGTATTCACACGAATCTTCTTCTCCCCCAATTCAGCGGCAAGATATTTTACGACTCCTTCCAAGGCGGCCTTGGCTGGTCCCATCACCCCATAATGCTCAACAACTTTTTCTCCTCCGTAAAAGCTTGTCGTTAGCAGAGAGCCGCCATTGGTCATGAGTGGTTCAGCCAAGCGCGCAAGGTGTATAAAAGAATAGCAAGAAACATCTAAAGTTGTAAAAAAGCCTTCGCGAGAACAGTCAACAACCCTTCCTTGCAAATCCTGTTTGGGAGAGAAGGCTATGGAATGAAGAAGAAAATCGAGTGTCCCCCAGTTCTGGTGTATTGCGTCAAATAAGGCCTTCATTTGGTTATGGTTTTGGACATTTAAAGGCATAATAATTTGAGCGTTTACTTTTTCTGCCAAGGGTCGGACATAAGATTCGGTTTCCTCGTTTAAATAGGTTATGGCCAGAGCGGCTCCAGCTTCGTGGAATGCTGTCGCACACCCCCACGCAATAGACTCCTCATTAGCAATGCCTATGACCAAGCCCTTTTTGTTTTTTAAAGTGTCCATTTCTAAACTCTTATTTAGTTGTCCTTATGTATCTAATACTTGATTGGCTCAACGGATGAGGACCTTTTTGAATTAGTCTAAAGCCTCGATAGCCATTGCCACGGCTTCTCCTCC
>JACPNY010000041.1 GCA_016185255.1 Pseudomonadota bacterium | reverse complement strand
CTTATTCTGCGTTTAGAAGATCTGGGGTATGTGTCGTCGGATACAAGTAAAAAGCAAATTGCAGACCTTCTTTATCGTCAAGCCATGCAACTTGAAACACCCCTCTCTCAAAAAGAAAGCCTTTTAAGACAATCCCATGGATTAGATCCCAGCCTTCATGGGGCAACGATAAGTTTTGCTCAACTCCTTGCTGATCAAGGGCACAAGCGTGATGCCCTCCATGTAATTGAAACCACATGGGTTGTAACGCCATCTCAATCCTTAGGAGATCTTTATCTTAAAATTTTTACTCCTAAAAACGATCTGGATGCTTACCAAGCCGCAAGTCAACTTATGCGCCATAATTCAAAGTCCAAAGAAAGTCTTTTATTGCTCGCCCGCACCGCTCTGAAAGCGCATCTGTGGGGAGAAGCCCGCGCCGCCCTCTCGTCCCTCTTAAAACAAGATCCTTCTGCAGAGATTTACCATCTTTTCGCAACCCTTGAACTTGAAGAGAATCAAAATCCAAAAGCCGCCATCGCTTGGCTTGAAGAAGGGCTTCGCACACCTGGGATACAGAGCAAGAGCGCTTAAGAATTTCTCACAAAAATCCCCTTTCGTTAACGAGATGTTAAGGTGAATAAGGTAGTCTGTATAAGATGGAAAATTTAAGCAAAAAGGAAACCATCATGGATAAGAAATTTATTCAGATTATAACTTTAGCTGTCCTGGCTTTCGCTTCTACAATGTCAACCGCTATTGCGCAAAGCGCCTCACTAAATACACCACTGCGAAATCAAGAAACATTCCCATCCTGTAGTCACCCATGCGGCGATGCTTGTTGTGATGGCTCAGTGCAAATATTGGGCAAAGAATTGCATCTCTCCCCTAAGTCACACAGGGAAGATATAAGATATAAGGGGCAAAGGTAGCCAAATCTCTTCACTTCCCTCCCTATGCAATAATATCAGGTATCATTTTCATTTTAAGCGTGAGGATTTTATCCTTTAGCTGCAGCTTTTTTTTCTTTAATCTTTGTACAGCTAACTGATCATAAAGAGGGAGTTCCATAAGACGCACGATATCCTCATCCAACGCACGATGTTCCTCATGTAGCGTATTTAACTTGTGCTTTAGAGTTTCAATCATCATCATACTTGTTTACTCTTTCTTAATGATTATCATACCAAAATTTTTTGATAAAATCCGCAATAAATTTACTAATTTTAAACTAAATAAAGCAAAGAGGTTGATTAAATGAAGAAAATTGGCATATTAACAAGTGGTGGAGACTGTGCAGGATTAAATGCTGCTATTCGGGCCATTACCTTGCGTGCCATTCAAAAGTATGGATGGGAGGTATACGGCATTCATCAAGGCACCCATGGTCTCATGCGACGCCCTGTGGATGTTCTTAAACTTGATCTTTCTTTTTGTAGCGAAGCCCTTTTACGACAAGGGGGAACAGTTCTTGGAACCACCAACAAAGGCGATCCCTTTGCCTATCCTTTTCCAGATGGAACCCTTAAAGATATCTCAGAAGATCTGATCGAAGGGTATCATCTTTTAAAACTTGATGCCTTAATTGGTATTGGAGGAGATGGTAGTCAAGCCATCCTAAGGCGTCTCGCTCAGCAAGGCGGTCTTAATCTTGTGACAATTCCAAAAACCATTGATGATGATCTGAGTCATACAGAGCATTCTATTGGGTTTATGACGGCCGTCAATGTGGCAACGGAAGCGCTTGATCGTCTTCAACCTACAGCCGCAAGCCATGATCGCGTGATGATTTTAGAAGTCATGGGACGAGACGCAGGCCATATCGCTTTAACGGCTGGTATTGCAGGGGGGGCTGACATTATCTTAACCCCTGAGATTCCTTATAAAATGGAAACGATTGCTCAAAAAATAAAAACATTACAGGAAAGGGGCAGAAATTTTTCTCTTGTTGTCGTTTCAGAAGCCGTTAGAACAGAATCGGGTGAAAAGTCAACGATCAGAGATGAAACAGGGAACAGTCGGTACGGAGGGATTTCCCATTATCTTGCGAATCGTATTACAGAACTCACAGGAGCTGAAACGCGATTTACAATTCTGGGGCACGTGCAACGGGGAGGACAACCCATTTCTCAAGATAGAGTCCTCGCGTCTGCTTTTGGGGTTCATGCGGTCGACCTTATTGCAAATGAGAAATTCGATCGCATGGTAGCTTGGCAAAACCGTTCTGTCGTGGATGTCCCTATTCGAGAAGCTATTGAAGGATATCAAGCCGTCGATCCCAATGGTACCCTTGTAAAAACAGCAAGAGGCCTTGGGATTTGCTTTGGAGACGAGGAATTTTAAAAATTTTAGTTTCAGAGAAGGCCGACCTGTGGTTGAATGCCTCTCAGTTTATGAAATTTTAATGAAAGGTGAAAATACATGACCGGGCCCCTTATGCCAAAAGCAACGGCTATCTGGTTAATTGATAACACAACGTTAACCTTTGAGCAAATTGGTGAATTCTGCGGATTGCATCCCTTAGAAGTGCAAGCGATTGCTGATGGAGAAATTGTCATCGGCATGATGGGGCACGATCCCCTTGCAACAGGAGAACTTACTCTAGATGAAATCCAACGCTGCCAAGTTGATCGAGACGCAAGGCTTCGTCTTTCGCCAAAGCCCCAGGTTGGAAAAATCAAAAAAAGAGCAAAATATACACCTGTGTCCTTAAGACAAGCGAAACCCAATGCCATTGCTTGGCTTTTGAAAGAAATTCCAGCCATTAGTGATGGAGATATTATCCAGGCCTTGGGAACAACAAAGACCACAATTCAAGCCATCCGCTCAAAAACTCATAGAAATATGAACGAGATGAAACCCCAGAGCCCTGTCCATTTGGGCCTTTGTACGGCTGATGATCTCCATGCACTCCTCCAAAAATATAAGGTATGACAACAACGTTCTTTCTTAAAATACTCCTCATCGGTGCTATGACAGCAACGGTGGGGGCCTTGGTATTAGGGCTTTTTAATATGCTTAAAGACGGAAAAAAAGCCGATATACGCAGTAATAAAATGATGCGTCTGCGCATTTTGTTTCAAGCGCTTGCTATTCTTATTTTTTCTCTCCTTCTTTTTTTTAAGGGGCATTAATGGTTCAACTCACTCGCATTTATACAAAAGGGGGAGACAAGGGAAAAACCTCTCTGGGAACGAAGGTGCGAGTTTTAAAGTCATCTCCTCGAATTGCATCTATTGGGGATGTGGACGAGGCCAATTCTTTTATTGGGATAGCACGTCTCCACAGTGAAGGAGAGATTGATCGCCTGTTGTCTCGGATTCAAAATGATCTTTTTGATATGGGCGCTGATCTCTGTATCCCAGAAGATAAAGAAGGCACGGAAAGTCTTCGCATTAAGCCCTCCCAAGTCACCTCCTTAGAAGAGGCCATAGATCACTATAACATCACCTTACCCCCCCTCAAATCCTTTGTCTTGCCCGCTGGCACTCCTTTAAGTGCCACGCTCCATCAAGCACGAACAGGGGTGCGGAGAGCGGAAAGAACTGTGTGTTCTTTAAACGAGACGGAGCCCCTTAACCCCTCTATTATTCATTACCTTAACAGACTCTCAGACCTTCTCTTCGTCCTTGCCCGCTATGCCAATCACCAAGAAGAAGGAGATATTTTGTGGGTCCCAGGAGCGCATCGATAAAGGATGACTTGAGGAAAAAAGGGGAATGGAGTAGACTCACCCCATGAATTCGCAGGCATTATCAAAGAGAAATATGATCTTTAAACAAAACTTATCCCCTAACGTTATTCCGGAGACTCACCATGATTGAAAAAATTGGCATTATTGGAGCGGGTCAAATGGGCACCGGAATTGCTCATGCGTGTATTTTAGCAGGATATCAGGTTTTTTTAAACGATGCCTCTAAGGACGTGCTTCAAGAAAGTCTATCAAGCATTGACCGTGCCCTAGAGAAACAAGTGGCACGAAATAAACTTCTCATCCAAGACAAGGAAGCTGCCTTCGCGCGCCTCAAAAGCGTTGAAAGCCTAAAAGGGTTTAAATCTTGTGAATTGGTGATTGAGACCATCACAGAAAATAAAGACGCAAAAAAGGCTCTTTTCACAGACCTAACACCCCATCTCTCTTCTGACTGTCTTCTTGCAACCAATACCTCCGCTCTTTCTATCACAGCTCTCGGCCACGCCACGGATCGGCCCGATAAATTTATGGGTATGCACTTTATGAATCCCGTTGTCGTGATGCACCTTGTAGAGCTTGTTCGAGGAATTGAGACCTCAACGTCCACCTTTAATGCGGTTGTAGAGGTCGTCAAACGTCTCGGCAAAGAAACAGCTGTGTCCGAAGATTATCCTGGATTTATTATTAATCGAATTTTAATGCCCATGATTAATGAAGCCGTTTACACGCTTTTTGAGGGAGTTGGAACCATTGAAGCCATTGATAAGGGAATGCGCTTAGGCACCAATCAGTCTATGGGACCTTTAGAACTTGCAGACCTCATTGGCCTTGATACATGCGTCTCTATTTTAGAAGTTCTTTATAAAAATCGCGGTGACAGTAAATACAAACCCTGTCCCTTGTTGTCAAAATATGTTGAAGCGGGATGGCTTGGACGCAAAACAAAACGCGGCTTTTATGATTATAAAGGAGAACATCCCCTTCCCACCTATAGGAGAATCCATGATCTCTCTTGATTCCATGAGCTTTGAAGAGGCCTTGCGCGAACTTGAAACCATTGTTCGTCGCCTTGAAGAAGGAAAAACCAGCCTTGAAGAAGCCATTAAAGCTTATGAAAGGGGGGCTGCTTTGAGGTCTCACTGTGAGAAAAAACTGAAAGATGCTCGCCTTCGCGTCGAACAAATTGTGGTTGGACCTGATGGTAGCTTTACAACAAAGCCAGCAGACCTTGACATCTGATTTTTTTCTTGAGCACCTTCATAAGGTTGCTTATAGGGTTGAAGAGGCTTTAGAAACGATCCTTCCGCCTCCCACAAGTCGTCTCCAGGAAGCCATGCGCTATAGCGTATTGGGGGGGGGAAAACGCCTCCGTTCTTTCTTGGTGTGGGAGTCTTGCCAGCTTTTTGGGGCCCCTCTCACAGATGCCTTACACACCGCTGCAGCCGTTGAGCTTATTCAAGCTTACTCTCTCGTTCATGATGACTTGCCGTGTATGGATAACGCGGATCTTAGGCGCGGAAAGCCTAGCTGTCATAAGGCGTTTGGAGAAGCCACCGCAACACTTGTGGGGGATGCGCTTATCCCACTTGCCTTTCAAACCTTGTCTTCCCTAGAGGCCTCTCCTGGCGTACGCCTTACTCTCATAGATCGTCTGTCTCACACCATTGGCTCTGAGGGGTTAGTCGCAGGCCAGATGAGAGATCTGGGACAAGAGAAGTCCTGTCAAACTGAGGAAGACATCCGAGAGCTCCACCGTCTTAAGACGGGTTTCTTTTTTGCCTTTGCCAGTGAATCCGGGGCCATTTTAGGAAAAGCCTCTCTCCAAGAGCGAGAGGCCTTGCGCAAGTATGGCTTTCTTTTTGGGCAAGCTTTTCAAATGATCGATGACCTCTTGGATGGCTGTGGGAATCAAGAAGCCATGGGAAAACCTGTGTGTCAAGACAGCTCAAAACTCACCTTTTTTAGCCTTCTCGGCCCAGACCTTTTGTATAAAAAGGCTGAAATCATTGTTCAAAAAGCACTAGAGGTCCTTTCTCCCTTTCAAGAAAGAGCGGCTCTTTTAAAAGAGGCAGCTCTTTATGTGCTCACACGAAAACGATGAAGAGTACACTCTCAAAAATTTATTCCGGTTCTTATAAAGCCTTCCAAAACTCTCTCTCCGCTTCCAATCTCAGCTCCAATGTCTCCAGCCAAGAAGAAACCATTTTTAAATTGGACAACTGTCGATAGGCTGGGCGCAAATTGGTTAAGCTTTTTATTGTCTCCTGCAGTGGTAAACTCAAAAGAAGGATTGTTTAGCGCTGCAAAGCTTTGCTTGATTCTTGATGTGTGCCCAAGAGATCCTTTGTAAAGCCAAGCCAGGGTAATGTCAGGCTTTATTAACACATCAGCGCACCTAAAAATATGATCAATGTGCACCCCGACCTGAGTCTGAATAAAGTGGGAATTTTTTCCACCTATCTTAAGATTCGCATCGCTTCCCTGTTCCGTATATCCCTTTTCGTTTATACTCACATATCCAACCTGTCCGAAGGGCGTAAAAGTCAAAAATAGCGTATCCACGCCATACCCTGTTTCCCACCACGTTGACACTGAAAAGCCGCTATGTCGCGATTTTGCCGTTTGACCAAGAAAGTTAATGTTTCGTGTTTTGTGATAGCGATCTTGTCCCAAAATGACATTACCATTGATATAAAAAGGCCCTTGGACAGTCATCCCATAAAATCCAGCATAATAGTTATTTATGTCTCCTGTTCCCCGATTCTCTTTCAGATGAACCGTGTTTCTTGAAAATCCTCCCGTAAGTCCGAAAAAGATATTCTTAAAGATTTCTTGATCCGCTCCAAGGGCCGTTCCAAAAGTTTCGGCGGTCATTCCCACAACTTCCGACGTCTTGTTTCTTTGCAAGCCCTGCCCAAAAGATTGAATCCAAACGCTTGATCCTTCATAACAATAACGTCCCTCAGGAAAAATTGATTGTGTTTGCGGTGTGGGTGTATGGAAGAATGAAGAGGATCTTATGTGTTCTCTAGGCCTAGGTCCCGAACTCATAAATTTTGTCATTTGTTTGCGGGAATTCTTTGTTTGTGTGGCAAGAGCTGCAAACGAGCTGTTTGATGAAGAAGCTTGTTTTTCTCTCTCTAAAACGTCCTGACGCAAACTTTGAAGCTGGCTTTGAATTTGATCATTAACTAAGGAATAACTTTGCCGAGAGACACTTGTAAAATGAGCTTGGTTATTCACATGAAGTTGATCAAGGGCCTCTTGCACTTGCGACAAAGAAAGAAGATCGAGAGCATGCACTACCTTAGTCAAAGGTTTTCCCGCTTTCACTTCCAGGATGCTGTCTAAAGTTGCTCCTACTTTTGCATTCGATTTTTGTAAATTCAGAGTAGTCGGCTGGCCAGCTTTCACTGCCAGGATGCTGTTTAAAAGTGCTCTCCCTTTCGCACCTGACCTTTGTGACATAAGAGACATAAAGGGACGTCGATTTAAGACAACATCCACTTCATTTTGTTTATAAATGACAGAGCATTGAAACAACCCTGTGGAGGTATTACAGTCAACCGTTCCAACGCTATTCGTATAAACAGCGCTCGCAAATTGCCCTGAAATAGTCCCATTTTGCGTAACTAATACAGGAAGCGTATCCATCTCTAAACTTGGTGCTTCTGTAGAAGAGCTAATAAGAAGATCTCCATCAAGAGTGGCGTTTCCTTGAATCACAAGAGAAGGTGAAGAAGAAGGTGTTGCACTTGTGGTAATAGCCAGTGTTCCCTGAGGACCCTGCCGATAATTTCCTATCAACGTCAAGTTATTTGGACTTAAAATACCCTGATTATTAAAAAATGTTGACCAGAGTTGAATGGTTCCATTTCCACTTACTGTTCCACCATTTAACAAAACAGCATATCCATTCAGGGTGCCTTCTACATTAAGCTGGCCTGCTGAAAGGGTTGTAAACCCACTTCCGCGAACTTTTAAAGTCACCTCCTTTGCAATCGTCAAGGTTGCTGCGGGGTTTTGAATCCCTAAAAACCCAAGAGTTGTAGAACTCGTAATATTTTGAGTTTGCGCCGTATTTAAAATAATCTGAGGATATATTGGCAAAATATCCTCTATATCATCTGTAAAATTAACATTTTTTGCAAAAGTATCCTTAAAATTTCCCTTTGAGTCGTAGATTGAAATAGTTCGCTTTGTTCGACTGACGGCGTATAAATTACCCTTGTCATCAAATCCTAATCCAGAAACATCCTTTAACTTCGACGAATCATCAATAAACTCTTCAAGCTTTTGAGTAGAAGGATGATACCGATAAATACGATGCGTCTTTGAGCTTCCAATATACACATGCCCATCCTCCATATTAAAAATGACTTTTACAGGCGCTTTCAGATGATTGTCCGTGATCTTCCCCTGAAGGACACCCTGTGTGTCAAAAAAAAGCACACGATCTTTAGCTTCATCAGCAACGAAGAGCTGGCCATTTGGTCCAAAGGCAATCCCTCGAACAGAATGCCTTCCTTTTAACGTTAACCCTCCGTGATGTGTGGAGACCGGCGTACAGGGTGGAGGAAGAGCTGAAGAAGCTGGAACAAAGGTTCCAGGATTAAAAGTTCCTTGCGGAAAAGTTGTTTGTAAAAAATTTGATAATCCCCCTGGTACTGAGGATGTTCCCTGTAGGACAAAGCAAGATACAACATTGGTATCTTGACTTGATGTATAAAGATTTCCTTCAGGAGAAAAAGCAATAGCATAGGGATGCAAAAGACCTGATGAAACCTGGGGAGTGGCTACATTACTCACAAAATTAGGATTACTAGGCGACTCAAATCTTAGGATCTTCGACTGTTTGTGAAAAGCATTGGCTACATAAAATCCTCCCTCTGGCCCAACCGCCATCCCTCTCAACTCTTTTAAACCATGGGTTGAGGGCAAAATGAACCCTTGGTCTTTTCCGTGGGGAGAAAGAGAGAGAATATCGTTGATCCCTGGGTTTGAACTTCCTGAAAAAGTCACATACCAGTGAGGATGTGTTTTTCCTTCTGCAGGGAATAAGAGAAAGCAAAAAGTAAATAATATAAAAATTATAAAACGCCAGTCGTGCAAGAAATCCCCCCTTCTCATCCCTCCTGTGTACTCTTTTCTTTGAACGTCTTAGATCAAAAAATATAACACATACAAAGTATTAATCCATAAAATATGACAACACAAGGAGGGTGAAAACCGAAAATGAATCTTACGCTCGTTAATCATTTAGAAATGAAGTCTTAACAAAATTTTTAATCTTCATTGGTAAGATACTTCTTATGAGTAAAAAATTGTAAGGGAGGCTTTCATGAAGGCAAAATGTATCAGACAAAAAACAACCACGTCTTATAAATTTTTTCTTCTTATGGTTGTTCCTCTTTTAATTGGAACCATGATCTCTCTCATCTCTTTTTCCAACGCAGAGTGGGAGACACAAGATGTACATATTGCCAAATCTCCCCTTCAGCAAGGCTGGGTGGAAGTCAAAGGGGATGAGCTCAAAAGCAATTTGTAAACAACAGTTGCGATCGTTCTTGCCCTTACCGTGGAAGCGAATGCTTTTACATGTCCCACATTGGATTGTAGTGGCTACCCCATCTACAATCCTAATCGTTGGGCTTGTGCAGCCCTTTCATTAAAAATAAACCAAGGGTGCAAAAAAATTACTAATACTTCCGCCCTAGAGGCCACAAGTAATTGCTCCCCGACAGATCCAAATTACGTACAATGCCTTGAAGATGAAGCAAAAACA
Organism: Pseudomonadota bacterium; assembly: GCA_016185255.1. Taxonomy (GTDB): domain Bacteria; phylum Pseudomonadota; class Alphaproteobacteria; order UBA9655; family UBA9655; genus UBA9655. Next base: position 10,948 of record JACPNY010000041.1, on the reverse strand, counting down.
GCCACAGATTCCATGTTTAAAGAAATAGACGATGACAAGGATGCCATCAAAAAGCAGCTAGAACAAGAAGCTGAGGACGACGCATCTAATCAAGCTATGAAGGCAGGCGTTCCAGTCAAATAGCTTGATGCACCGAGAGTTATGTAAAACAAAATTAACGTTTTCCTCTATATCATGAAGCCATCACTCTTTTTTAGCGTGATGGCTCATGTTTAAAATTTCTTGAAACTCTATAGAAAAAACATGATAATATGAAGTCTATCTATAATTAAAGGGAGAGCTATATGAACGAACGTGAAGTCAGGGAATATGTCCATAAACTCCGGCGTTTTTACACGGATGTTCTGATCTATGGAGTTGTTAACTTAGGCTTAATTCTTATTTGGGCGATTTCAGGGGGAGGATATTTCTGGCCCATTTGGGTTATTATTGGCTGGGGGATTGGCCTTGGGGTACATGCTTTTTCTCTAGGCCTCATTCCTCAGATGAATGCCATGGTGCCTTTTATGACCGCTGAATGGGAAGATCAAGAAGTTCGCCGCTTGATGGAAGCAGGCCATAAGGAGAATGGAAAAGAAGAGAAAAAGACGGAGGTGAAAACAGACGGACCCTCAAAAGTGAAAAAAGTAAGTCCAAAGAAAGCCCCTCCTAAAAAACCTGCTCCCCCTAAAAAAGGGTAAGGGCGCGTTTTACTCCGAGTAAAAGGCCACAAGTTTATTCAAAGAGCGGATTAAGGTTTTTTGTTCATTTTGGTCGAGGGCTCCAAAAAAGGTTTCGTCAATTTTTTCCACAACGGGGACAAGCCTTGAGGCAAGATCTTTCCCCGCAAGTGTTAAGCGAACACACTTTGCACGCGTATCTTGTTGACTTTCTTCACGACTCATATATCCAAGACTCACAAGTTTTTTCAAAGATTTCGAGACAGTCATTTTGTCAAGCTTAGAGAGACGCGCAATGGCAATTTGAGTGGGACGTTCCTGATGTTCCTCAAACCACAGCAGAACCGCCATAATAACAAATTGTGCATGAGAGATATCATAGGCATCGAGGGCTTTCTTAATTAACCGTTGCCACGTAATAGTTGTTTGCCACAATAAAAATCCAGGACTGTCCTCAGGGGCTTCAAATCCAAAAGAAGAGTTTTTAAGATTCCCAGTCATTTTGGTTCCTTGCATAAATCGCAGCCCCTCCCCAAATGCCTTGTTCTAGGTGACTCAACAACATAGTAAACGTTTTTCTCACCTTCGAGACATCTTGTGCTGAAAACTCTTGTTCGAAAAGAAAAGAGGACGTTGATAATTTTTTTAATAACTCCCTATACCACCTTATATAATCAGATGTCATATCAATGATGTCTAACACGTCCCACCTTGCCTGTTTTAGCTCCTCTTGAAGGATTTCTCTATGAAGAGGATACATGGGCTTATCAGCGAGATCTGTCAAAAAAGGAGCAGGACTGCTTTTTTCACATGTATAATCAAAGATAACCAGGATACCTTTCGGTTGTGAAATAGCCGACAGTTTCTTCAGAAGCATAGCTGTGTCTTGAATAGCGTACATAACGTTAAACAAGGAAACAAAAGAAAAATGAGAGAGGGGATACTTTTTATCTACATAGAACCCATCAGCGACTGTAAAGTTAAGAGCGGGATACTTGTTTTGCGCATATAAAATAGCTGCTGGATCTAAATCTATACCATGAACATGGGTGAAGCCTGCGTCGTAAAGATCCTGAGCTGTTCCTCCGAAACCACAACCAACATCTAAAGCTGCTTTGTTTTTGAGAGAAGAATCAAAAGAAAGCGCCTGTTTTAAAACAATATGGGTAGCTTCCCTATCTCCTGCATGAGCGTAGTCTCCGCCCCGCAAGCGAGACAACAACAATCGAGAGGAATTAATCATGGAACACAGCTATCGTACATTCTTTTCTTTTTCTCTCGCTAAAGCCACCAAGGCATCCATTTCTTGCGGCACCGTATCGGCTACATTTTGGGCGACAAGCTTAATCCATAACAATTTAAGAGGCCCCTTTACAACCAAAGTATTTGTAAGGCGTAACCCTTTCGGCGTTTCTTCCACCTCATGGGTATCATACATTTTTGCCCCAAAAAATTGAGTACAATCTGTAAATTTTCGTCCCTTTTCAATCTCTGTGAGTGTAATTTTAACAGGTCCAACCCCTTTAGGCTTTAACATAAAATGATTCCCTATAGCAAAGGGTCCTTCCATTTTACAATAGTCTAGATCTCCATGCCATTGCGGCCAATTGTTAACATCTGTCCAAAGTTGCCAAATGGTATCTCGTTTTACATTATCAAAAATCTTACTGTAGGATCGTGTCCACATAGGTACCTCTCATATATTATATGACTTTACTGTATATAAGTTTACTATATGGTCAAGCTCTTTTTTGTCTTCCTTTAAGAAAAGATTTTTCCGAAATCCAAATTTTAAACCTCCATGTACGCAGTTGCGCGAACGAGAACAGACGAAGAGAGAATAATCATGGAGACGGATCTGACCTTATTCAATAAGGTTTTAAAACAGCCAAAAAGACAATGAAAATAGCGAGTAAAAAAGGAATTTCATTTAAAAAGACAAGTGTTTTTCGAGACAAAGAAGGCTTTTCTCTCCTGACATATTGTTTCGCCACGCGCGCAAGAAACCCATGAAAGGCGGCTAAAAGAAGAACAAGAAGGAGTTTCATGTGAAACCAAGGAGACGCCCATGCATTTGCTGAAAAAGCCAAAAGAATACCAAAAAGAAAGGTCAGAAGAATGGCAGGACGCATAATTATTTTTAAAAGTCGCCTTTCCATCGTACAAAAAGTGGTGTAGGCCTTTGATCCCACCTCAAATTCAAGATGGTAAATGAAAAGACGCGGTAAATAGAGAAGACCTGCCATCCAAGCAATAACAGCCAAGAGATGAAGAGCTAAGAGAATGTGATAGTATTCAGAAAGCATGATCCTGACAAAGTCATAGGTTAGTTATGAAAACACACATATATCATAAATCATCACAAGAGGCTAGCTTGACCAAAGACGCTAACCCTTGAATAAAAAGAGGATGGGTTTGAACGGTGGAAACACGTTCATAAGCAGGACAGCCTTCCTTAACAGCAAGATCCCGCAATAGAATATCAAGCTCCACAAGTGTTTCTGAATGCTCAGAGACAAAAGAAAGGGGCACAATGACAAGGGGGCGCTCAAGACGAGAGGCCTTGATGATTTCCTCCTCAAGAGAAGGTCCAATCCACCTCAAAGGACCCACGCGGCTTTGATAGCAAAGGATAGCATCTTTCAAAGAAAGGTTATCCATAAGCTTTTTTGCCGTTTCTTCCACTTGATTCTGATAAGGGTCTCCCTTCTTGATTGTTTTTTCAGGAAGGCCGTGGGCCGTTAAAAGAACCTGGGGTGACCCATGCTGTTGAGCTTTCTCATAAAGAGGAAGAGTAAGATCCTGAAGGGCTTCTAAAAATCCCTCCTGTGTCGGATAAGAGGGGATAACCCGTATCGGCACCTCCCACCCCTTAGTTACCTTCCCCCACGCCTTAAAAGCGGATTCTGTCGTGGTGATCGAGTACTGGGGATAGAGAGGAAGAAGAACAACCTCATCGGGCCCATAGGCTTTTACATTCTTAAACACATCTGGTGCAAAAGGGGGGGCATGACGCATGACGACAAACACACGGTAAGATTCTCCCAACTCCCTTTCAAGGGAAATCGCCTGATCCAGAGTGTTCTGAAGGAGAGGAGATCCCCCTCCCAACTGTGCATAAATAGGTCTTGCCTTAGCCATACGGCGTCTGGATATCACTTTTGCAAGAACGTAGCGAAGTGGATTGGGGAGAGACAGAATGGCTGGATCATAAAAAAGACTAAAAAGAAAAGGATAAATGTCTTTTTCAGAAGCGGGACCCCCTAAATTAAAAAGAACAACAGCCGTTTTCTTCATGAAAGCGCCCGCACCCATCTCACACAATCTTCCAGATGAGTAAGAGGGGTTTGAGGAAGAACCCCATGACCTAAATTAAAAATGTAGGCCCTTCCCTCCATATCTTGATGGATTGACTGAATCCCTCTTTTTAAAGGATCTCCCCCTGCGACAAGCAACGAAGGATCTAAATTTCCCTGTAAAATCATATTATGAGGAAGATTTTGGACGGCCCATGAGAGGGGAATGCTGGAGTCAAGGCTTACGGCAGAAAGTCCAAGATCCTGCCCATAAGGGAGAAGATTTGCCCCAATTCCCTTTGGAAAACCAATGAGGGGGAGGGTTGGAAATTCTTTTCTAAGGGCACTTACAATAGCTTTTGTGGGCTCAAGAATCCATTTTTGAACATGGGTTGCAGGGCAAAGCCCTGCCCACGACTCAAAAAGCTGTATGGCATCAACCCCTGCCTTAACTTGTTCAATCAAGTGAAGAGAAATCGCCTCCGTCAAAAAACCTAAAAAGGCTGAAAAAGAGTCTTCATCTGAAAAGGCCATCTGCTTTGCCTTTGCAAAATCACGCGTCCCTTCTCCTTCCAGCATATAAAGAGCCAATGTCCAGGGAGATCCAGAAAATCCGATCAGGGGTGATGTTTTAGCCTTAACAAGGCGAATGGTTTCGTAAACGGGTGCTAATTTCTCAAAAAAATGAGAAAAAGAAAGGGTTTTTTGAAAAGAAGAAAGACAAAGGGGAGAAAGACGCGGTCCTTTTCCTGTCTCAAAGGACACACGTTGACCAAGAGCATCAGGAATGACAAGAATGTCTGAAAATAAAATGGCCGCATCAAAACCAAAACGCTCAATAGGTTGAAGAGTAACTTTAGCCGCAAGCTTTGGAGAATAACAAAGATCAAGAAAGGTTTTGCACCCTTTTCGAACTTCGCGATATTCAGGAAGGGATCTTCCTGCTTGACGCATGAACCAGAGAGGGGGTGACGGAAAAGTCTTTCCTTGAAAGAGATCTAAAAATTTTGACATATCTTCGTCCTAAGAGTGAAAAGTGCATATTTTCCATTATCATCACATATGTCATCCCCGCGAAGGCGGGGATCCAGTACGATATTGAAAAGATTTGTTGTTTTAAAATTAGGACCTTGTTGCATGTTTGATCTCGCTTCTTTTAAATATCATCAAAATTTAAGATTTTTCTGGATCCCCGCCTTCGCGGGGATGACATTAGGGGAATTCATGCTTCGAGTTTTAACAGACATATCTTATCCTTATTCCTCTTATCTATAAATTATTAAAGGAAGTTGTGGTAGTATATCCTCTGAGTTATGGGGATAAAATTTTATCCGCTATTTACCTACAGACTTATTTATTCCACAGGCTATGTTTATTATAGATGTGAATTATGTGGAAAACATTAGAAATGAGAATAATATCAGAGTGGTTAAGAGTTTTCATCCTTTGGATAAAGAGGAGGATACAATGGGAAAAGTCTTAAGAGTTGATACTATTCACACTCTTGTAAAAAATAACTCCCATGGGGACGATCGTGGCGATAACTTTAAGTTATCCACAAGGCAAGGAGAAAAAAGAAGGTATTCCCCAATCTATCAACAAGGTGTCCACAGCTTATCCCCAGAAGGAGTTGGTGTGTGTGGATTATAGGGTTAACAGGCGCCATGGGGGCGGGAAAGTCAACTGTTTCTGATTCTTTTCAGTCACTTGGAGTTCCTGTTCTTTGTTCTGACAAGGTAATTCATATGCTCCTTGAGTCAGATCCCCTGGTTTTCCAAGAAATAAAAGCCTTGTGGCCAGAGGTTTTTGTAAAAGGAAAAATTGACCGTTTTCTCTTAGGCGAACTCACCCTCTCTTCTCCAGATCAATTAAGGATTCTTGAGGGAATTCTTTACCCCAAGCTTGCCCAGATTCAAAAAGACTTTCTTCAACTCCATCAAAAGCAGAAGGCCCCTTTGGTTGTCCTTGATGTGCCTCTTCTTTTCGAAGTAGGGCTGCACCGTTATTGTCATTATGTTGTTCTTGCGGCAGCTCCTTATTCTTTAAGAAAAAAGCGTGTTTTGAAGCGCAAAGGGATGTCCCTGGAAAGATTTACTCTTTTTGAATCTCAGCAAATGCCTGAAAAAGAACGGCTAAAGTATGCGGATTTTATCGTTCCCACTGGACGGGGAAAGAGGGAGTCTTTAAAAAGACTTCAAGAGATCCTTTCATTTCTTTTGCAACACCCCTCTCCCTCCTGGGATGAAGAGTGGCCAACAAATTTACAACGGGAGCCTTATGGTCAGGGAAATAGTCTTAGACACAGAAACAACAGGGTTTGAACCTAGCCAAGGCCATCGCCTTGTTGAAATTGGATGTCTTGAACTCGTCAATCATGTCCCCACAGGCCGCATTTTTCATACCTATCTCAACCCCGATCGAGATGTCCCCCAGGATGCGTATGCTGTTCATGGTCTTTCGTACGAATTTTTAAAAGACCATCCCCCTTTCAAAGACATGGCCTCTCTTTTTTTAGAGTTTATTGAAGAGGCGCCGCTTGTCATTCACAATGCAAAATTTGATATGAAGTTTTTGAATGCAGAACTCAAAAGCCATGATAGGCCAGAGATTCCTTTTCATCGAGCTATTGATACCCTGACCATGGCGCGGCAAAAATTTCCCGGGTCCCCTGCAAGTCTGGATGCTCTCTGCAAGCGCTTTGGGGTAGATAATAAGGCGAGAGACAAGCATGGTGCGCTGTTGGATGCAGAGCTTTTAGCTCAAGTCTATCTGGAACTCATCGGTGGAAAACAACCCGGTCTTTCCCTCGATTTTTCTTCTGGGTCTCAGCAAGTTTTGGGAGAAACACAAAAAGGAAAGCCTTATCGTGCTCCTCGACCCCATGAGCCAACTCCAGAAGAAGTGGCCCTTCATCAAGAGTTGTTAGCCAAAATTAGAAAGGCTTAAATTTTTACAATTCCCTCTCATAAAAATAACATTTTCCTCCTTTTCTTACCCATCATCCCTTTTTTCTTGAAAAATTTACTTAAAGTCTTTTACACTTTTAAAAAAGGAAAAGACGGGATGATCGACAAAAGGTTTCTTTTAGTGGGAGGCTTGTTAAGCTTTTTGGGAGGATGTGACCTGGTGGAACATCGTCAGTTTCATGATCCAGCGTTGAAGCTTCAAAAAGAGGATTATGAAAAAATTACAAAGGCGCCTTGTCCACAAAGGTGTGTGCCTTCTTTTCGTCCCAAGTGTGTTCCTCTCTCTCAAACTCCATGCTTAACTCCTGCTATGCGTAAAGAGGTGTCTCTCACTCTTTGTGAAACGACCTCTTTAAAAAGTGTGTTTATGGAGCTTGGACGACAGGTTGGTGTAGGGATAGGATTAAGTCCTGAGATGGTCTGTGAAAGGGGAGGAATCTCTTATAGTGCCCACAAAATGCCCTTTATTGAGGTTATCAAAGATATTTGTGCTTTGACGAATCACCGCTTTCAAATTCAAGGAAATCGTCTTTTAATTGAACCAGATAATCCCTATTTTATGACATATAACGTTCAGTTTTTAAGCACAACGCGTAAAAGTGAAAATCGTATTTCTGTTTCAACAGATGTTTTTTCTCCTCTTGAGACACAAAAACGGGCTGATAATGGCTCTAACAGCATTCTTGTTGACGCTAGTCTCCTGGATTTTTGGGCGGAACTTGAACAAAATATAAAAATGATTTTGAGCTCACCCATGTCGGGAGCGCAGCGATATACCTTTCATAAGCAAGGAGGTCTTGTCTCAGTGGTGGGAACGGCTAAGCAACACGAGCAAATTTGTGACTACCTTAAAAAGCTTAAGGAATCCACCACGACTCAAGTGATTATCGAGGCAAAAATCATCGAGGTGGCCCTTGATAATGCTTATAAAACAGGAATTAATTGGAGCCAATTGGGGGGAGATGTGCACCTGACGGCTCCCTTAGGAGCATTAGCAGGGACGCATGTGGCTAGAGATGTTTTTACCTTTGCTGTTGATCATGAAAAATTTTCAGTCGTCTTAAATTTGGTGAAGAAGTTTGGGACAGTTCGAACCCTTTCTAATCCTCGTCTGACAGTGATGAACAACCAGCCGGCTATGCTAAAGGTGGCAACGAACGAGGTGTTTTTTCATCTTGAATTTGAACGGTTTTTCCAAGCCGAAGGAAAACCAGATATTGAAAATATCTCAAGTGATGCCATGACTGTTCCTATTGGTCTTGTGATGGTGGTCCAGCCTTCTGTGAATCTTCAAACGGGAGAGATTACCCTGGCCAGGGCTAATGGAGGATCGGTCAAGTTATGCCACCTCGTCTGTCCCCGTTGTGGATAGCATTCCTTTTTTTGGAGAATTTGCGAAAGGAAAGGATGATGAGCGAAAAATTACAGAACTTGTCATCTTTTTGACGGCTCACATCGTTGATGATCCCTATGTGATTGAGGCAGATGCACGGGTGTATAATACCTACACAGAAGATCCTCGGCCCTTAAGGTTTTAGGGGAAGAAGGCTTGTTGTTTGTTGATTTTTGTCATCTCCGAGGAGTTCTAAGCCCTCGATCAATTGGGAGACAAGGGCTTCTAATTCGGGGATAACAATCGAGGGAGACAAGGTGAAGAGTGGCAAAAAAATTTGCAGTTTCATTGGATACTATATATGTAAATCATAATTATTATGATGAGGTTATTGCTATGAGAGTATCACGTTTTTCTTTTTCAAAGTCCTTACTCACAACAACGGCTCTTACTTTTATGGGCATGTTCTGTTTTTCTTCTGTGGCTTTTGCTACGGAGCCTGAGGATAGAGAAAAAGTATCTACCGTTCTTACCTCAAAAAGAAAAGCTTTAGAGGATAAAAATTCTTCTAAAAAAACAAAACTGTCTGCCTCTGAAGATCTCAACGCTGACAATTCTTTAGTTGCTGTAGATATGAACACTCTTGGTGCAATCCTCAAAGAGCTCAATGTTAACAAAGGCTTAGCAACTTTACCGGACAACGTCATTGATATAATCTCCACATTTTTAAGTCCTAATGAGTGTTTCAAACTGGCGTTAACTTGTCAGGACCTAAGAAAACGCTTACCCAACCTTCCCATGTGGCAAGACCTTATTGACCGTAGCCAGGTTTACAAGCCAAGCTGGCTTCCGTCAGATGCTTCAAGATTCAATATTTTTCAACTAGCGCTGAATGATAACTATTACGCTAAATTCATTTATGCAAGCTGGCTTCTTTCTTATGACTTAAATGAAAGGGTTGCCGCAAGACAGCTCTCCGAAATCATCAATGATACCGAAGCAGCCCCCCTGGAAATATGTAATGCCATTCATCTTATAGAAAATTTTAGTCTATGGAATAAGATAAATAGCGAAATAGAAGTCAATAATTTACTGGTAGATATGTCCACTCAACATCCGCAGTTTAGAGATATAACTGATTATTTAAGAGCCGTGATGAGAGTTCAAAACCGTACAGGAAACGCTCACCTCCCCCTTCCTGATGCCTACCAACTGTTGGTTGGGTTAAGTCAAAGCCCACACTTACCTGCAGGCTTGAGAGTTGCGGCTGATTATTATAGAGCCGTGATGAGAGACGTTAACCTCGTAAGAGATGATCTTCTCCCCATCTCTGATGCTTATCAACTGTTGGTTGTGTCAAGTCGAAACCAAGACTTATTTACAGGCCTGAGAGCGGAAGCTGTTTATCGTGGAGTCAGGATGAGAGTTCATGACCGCATAGGAGAAAACATCCTCACCTTACCTGATGCCTACCAACTGTTGGTTGGGTTAAGTCAAAACACACAATTACTTGCAGGCCTGAGGGCTGAAGCTGATTATTATAGAGCCTTGATGAGACTTCAACACCGCATAGGAGAGGATCTCCTCACCTTACCTGACACCTATCAACTGTTGGTTGTGTCAAGTCAAAACCCACAATTACCTGCAGGCCCGAGAGCTAAGGCTGATTATTACAGAGCCATGATGAGAGTTCAAGGCCTGATAGAAAACGATCTCCTCACCGATCTTGCTGCCTATCAACTGTTGGTTGAGTCAAGTCAAAACCCACAATTACCTGCAGGCCTGAGAGCTGAGGCTGATTATTACAGAGCCATGATGAGAGTTCAAAACCGCATAGGAGCCGTGCTCCTCCCTAACCCGAATGCTTGTCAACTGTTGGTTAGGGTGAGTCAAAATCCACAATTACCTAAAAACTTGAAAGCTAAGGTTAATCATCTCATAAACCAATTGAAAACTCAAAACCGCATCCCGACGTCAATGGAAGGCGATTAAGGAAATGATGGATTTATGTCTTTAAGGTTCTAGGGAGAGAGCTTTTTCGTGTTTCAAAAGTTCAAGATGACAATCCTCTTAAACTCTGATAACTGTTAAAAAACATGGAAATTGCAAAGTTATTTCCCGATTTGTCATCCCCGACTTAAAAGTTCTTGATTTGCAAAGCAACCCTAGAACTTTTTGATCGAGGATCTTCTAGAAACAATGAGATGTTTCAACAAGATCCCCGATGAAGAAATGCTAATGTTTTTCTTTAAAAAACAAAGCATTCCTAGCTCGGGGATGACAAAGAAGGGGTGAATTTTGCAATTTACTCGAACTATTTTTAGCGTAAAAGGCTAACTCTCTGGGGTGCTTCGGCTTCTTACGGAGCTTCACAATGACGGAAGAGTGCGTCATTGCGAGCGTAGTGAAGCAACCTAGAAAATAAATTTTACCGGATATTATATGACATCCTCTTCAGAACAAGCGGCTGCCTCAGCCACGGGACTCAGGGCCAAACATTTAAAGAAGTCATTCGGTGGACGCACGGTGGTGAATGGCGTCAATCTCTATGTTAGCCGGGGAGAAGCGGTGGGCTTATTAGGTCCCAATGGGGCCGGGAAAACCACCTGTTTTTCTATTATTACAGGGTTAATTAAGGCTGATGAGGGGTCTGTTTTCTTAGACAATTATGATATTACTCTCCTGCCCATGTAT
>JACPNY010000017.1 GCA_016185255.1 Pseudomonadota bacterium | reverse complement strand
GGTACGTGTATAGGTCCTTTGACTCCGGGCTGCCTGCCTTAAATTCCCTTAGCTAAAAGAAAATCGAGGGCAAGAGAGCGTGCCTTTTCATCATATCCTGCTTTTTTGAGAGCCTCTAAAAGGCGCGCCATTTTGTCCGGAGAAACATCTTTTAACGGCGTTTCACCGATGAGGTTCAGAGTGAGAAGGAAAATTTCGCCTTGTCGGTGGCTTTTGACAGCGGCGTCTAAAAGATCCAAAGACTCCCCTTCAAAAAGGCTCTTTTCTTGGCGCCAGGAAAGAGGGGAGGGTTCTCCTGTCATGGGAGAGCCAGAGGATTCTCCCAAGGCTTCGAAAAGACGTCGGAGGGCATAGGAGTGCTGGGTGGCTTCTGAGGGATTGAGGCGCTTTTGGTAGGCTTGCCAGGCTTGAAGGTGGTCCTCTGTCCATTTTATGTTGGGAAGAGACAGGCGAAGAAGGGGTAAAACAGCAATGGCTTCATCAGGCGCTTCACGCATATAAAAGGCTCCCCATTTTTTTATGCGATCTTTTGCAGCATCTTCTAAAAAGGCATGAATAAGATAAGGAGCTAAGGGAAGGGTCTCTAAGGAGGGTTCTATCTTAAGGAGATCAGCTTTAAAGACTTTTGCAATAAAACTTAAAAGATGGTCTTGAGCGGCTTCCTCAAACAAGGGAAGGAGGTCTTCTGTTGTTTGTGTTTTGAGGGCGGCGGCGAATTTTCCCAAAAGACTATCAGCAGGGGCACTTTCAATAAACCTTGAAAAATCATCTTCCTCTAAGCTTCCTGCAGTAAAAGCTTTTTGAGCGGCGAGGAGGCGCGTTTTTTGAGGTATTTTTTCTAATTTTGTAAGAAGGACGAGGGAGGCGGGAGAAAGGTTGTTTAAATCATCTTCAGGGATCTCTTGGCCAGTTTCGCTCCACACCGTTAGGAGAAAAGGAGATTTTGAGAAGGATGGGTCGAAAGGCGGAGGAGATGAGGGATCAAAAAGAGCCTTTAAAAGGGAAATATTTTCAGAGTTTGATTCGCTTAAAAGTTCAAGGGCTATCTTTCCTCGTTCCTCTTCTCCCGTTGCGTAGAGACAATAAATGTTTTGTTCTTTCCATTCACGATTAGAAGATGAGCGAATAAGGTTTGAAATTTTTTCACATGCCTTCTTTGCCTCTCCTCCTTGCCATTGGAGGTCAAGAAGTAAGGCCTCCTTGTTAGGAAGCGATGTTTCTAAAAGTAATTCTCTTGCGGCATCAAGTTGACCCGTTTCTTTAAAAAGAGAGAGCCGTTCTTTTTCATAAGAAGAGTTTTGAGCAAGAGCCGGATATTTTTCCTTTAAGACCTCAGTACGTAACGCTCGAAGGGTGGGAGATGTAAGGTGAATAGGAATTTTTGAAAAATAAGTTTCAATGATAGAGGGAGGTGTTCCTTCCCAGAAGCCTCCATCTTCCTCTTCAGCTTCTGCAAGAGGAGGGAGGAGGGGAGAGGTCATAATTTCTTCCGTTACCTGAGGCGTTTGCGACTTTTGAGGGATAAGCTGAATGGGTTGAGCTGTAGCGCATCCTCCTTTTAGGAATGTGCAAAGCACCCCCCAGAAACAGATCTTATGAAGGAAGTTTGTCATTCGGAATAATTTTTTCAATATGGGTGGAGGGAGCTGGAATACCCCACATGGACAGGACAAGCAAGCCTGCCAAGACTAAAAGTGCCATCATTCCCCATAAAGCGCGTACCAACGTCATTGTGTTCTCCATTTTGTTATCTCGTCTTAACTTTTATTCCGAATTCCAAAGAATCTCAAGAGAAAGTAGGGGAAGGCCCATGGATCCTTTTCTTCCTTCTTATCCACAGATGCATGGGAACACCAAAAAGGAGAAGGATTAAAGAAAATCCTATCATTTTTAAGCTGACGGCCCAAAGGGCCCATAAGGAAAATAGGAGAGCTCCTAGGCCTATGGCGAGCTGCATCGCGGTGAACCCTTTTTCTCTCCAGAGGAGTTTAAAGTAAGCAAGAACCGAAATAGCATACACAAGCAAAATTAAAGTCACCGCAATCTCTACGATAAACTGAAATTGCTCAAGTAAAGTGCTTTGTAAGGACATGAATAAGAAAGGCACGGTACATAGAGAAGAGATCAAAACCCCCCAATAGGGTGTTCCATGGCGTGTTCTTTTTTTAAAAATCTCAGGAAACAGGCCATCGTGCGCCGCTCCATAAGGAATACGTCCAACCACAATGAGCCAACCGTTAAGACTCCCTAAACACGTCACAATAGCAGCAAGAGCCACGGGAGTTCCCCAGTTGCCTCCAAAAATCGCATTCGCAGCATCTGCATAAGGAGCCTTCGAGACAATAAGCTCTTGCGGGGGCACAACACCCATCACAACAACCGTTCCTATAAGGTACACAAGGGCTGCAATGGTTGTGCCAATAACTGTCGCGCGCGGAACCGTTTTTGAGGCGTTATAAACCTGACCCGCAGGGACAGTGCCCGTTTCAAGTCCCACAAATCCCCAGAGGGTTAAAAAGGCGACCGTGTTAAGGGCGGTCCCAAAGGGGAGCCCAGAGGTGTTGATGTGAGAAAAATTATCAGTATTTATAAAGAAAATCCCAATAAGAGGAACAAGAAGGAGGGGAAGAATTTTAAGCGTTGTAATGAAAAGTTCAGTGCGTCCTGTTATTTTTAGCCCCAGAAGGTTAAACATCGTAAACCCAGATAGAATGAGAAATTCTAAGATAAAATGTGTCCACGGACTGAGTCCTCCAGAAAGCACAGAAATATACCCCACAGCTGCGATGGCAAGGGTGGGATTGCTAATCCACGATAACATCCAATATCCCCAACACACGTAGTACCCCACTGTGTCTCCAAAAGCTTCACGCGCATAAAGATAAGGGCCCCCTGTTTTGGGGATGCGCGCACTAAGCTGCGCAAAAACTAAAGACAGCAAAATAGCCCCGATAGAGGTGATGATCCATCCAAAAAGACTGATGCTTCCATACATCGCAAGGGTTGCGGGTAATAAATAAACGCCTGAGCCAACCAAATTCCCTGTTACCAAGGAAACCATAGGCCAAAGACCAACTTTATCATTTACTTGACCTGTCGTCATAGTACTCTCCAAAAATAATACCTGTATTTACCGTATAAATGGCGCATAAGCAACTTTCTTAAAGTTGTTAAAGGCCGGACAAAAGAAAAAAGGGAAAAAGACAAGGGTGCGCAGCTTAGCCGCGCTTATTCAGAGACGCAATCTTAGATGAAGAAAGAGGGACAATAAAACTCAAAAAAATCTCTCCTAAAGAGGGTTAGAGTATTTCCTAGTTGAAAGCATTGATTAAGAGATGTCAAGAAAAAATTCCTTATTGTTAACTTCCGCTCATCCCTTTAATGAGAGAAGAAAGATTAAACTTCATCATTTTTAAATAAGTGTCAGCTTCTGTTCCAGGAGGAGAAAGGGCGTCAGAATACAAAATGCCTCCAACGTGGGTTTCTGTTTCCTGGGCAATTTGTTCGATAAGACGAGGGTTAGAGATATTCTCAATAAAAACCGCCTGGATATTTTCTGCCCTCACCTTCTGGATAAGAGCCGCAACGGTTTTAGCCGAAGGTTCTGCTTCAGTGCTCATCCCCACAGGAGAACAAAATGTAATATCGAATTCTCGTCCTAAATACCCAAAGGCTGCATGTCCTGTCATAACTTTTCGCTTCTCTACAGGAATAGAAGCAAGCTTTTGAGAAACGTCTTTTTCAAGAGCCTTAATAGATTGTTTATAGGCGGTTCCCTGCGCTTTGAAGAATGCAGCTTCTTCAGGTATCAACGTCGACAATCCATTGACAATATTGTCCACATAAATTGCCGCATTTTTTAAACTATGCCATGCATGTGGATCAATAAAGGTGTGCCCTTGCAACGTACTTCTTAAAGGACGGACTCCTGTCGTCGCCACAAGAATAGTCCCTTTAAATCCCGAGGCATCAACAAGGCGATCAATCCATCCTTCAAACCCAAGGCCATTAACGACAACAAGGTTTGCACGCTCTAGCTCTTTTGCATCTTGAGGCCGAGGTTCAAAGATGTGACAATCTTGATTGGGGCCGACGAGCGTCTTAACATCGATTTTATCTTGGCCAATTTCATGCACCATATCTCCTAAGATACTGAAGCTTGCGATCACTAGAGGTTTTGCGAAAGAAGGGGTAGAGAGAAGGAGCAAGCAAAGAAAAACACGCATCAGGCCATGCCTTGTTGTTGTTTAAGTGTGCCGAAAGGAGCAATGAGGAGAGACACGCCATAAATGACGCCTGCTACTAAAATTATGGAAGGGCCTGAGGGCCACTCGAGATGATAAGACAAAAGAAGGCCAAAATAGCCAGAAATAACCGCAAAAAAGCTAGAGAGCAGAAAGAGAGACCACACGTGACGCGCCCAAAGGCGAGAGGAAACGGCAGGTAACATCATCATCCCCAAAGCCATCAAAGTTCCTAAAGCTTGAAAAGCGGCCACAAGGTTAAGAGCCACAAGAATCAGAAAAAGAGAATGGTAAAGGCTGCCGCGTCCTCCAATGACGCGCAAAAATCCTGGGTCGAAGCATTCAATTAAAAGAGGTCGATAAATTAACGCCAATACAAAAAGAGTGAAGGTCGTAATGCTTGTCACAATAAGAAGGGACATACTATCAACAGCAAGAATGGTTCCAAACAAGATGTGCATTAGGTCTACCTGGTTCCCTTGGGTCGAGACAATCAATACCCCAATCGCTAAGGAAATAAGATAAAACCCTGCAAAGCTGGCGTCCTCATTCAAGATCGTAAAGCGAGAAATGGCGCCTGCTAAAAGAGCCACCAAAAAGCCCACAAGAAATCCCCCTAATCCCATGGCGGGTAGGGAAAGTCCACCTATTAAAAAGCCTAAGGCAGCGCCCGGCAAGAGCGCGTGAGCCAAGGCATCTCCCATTAAGCTCATGCGCCGTAAGACGAGTAAGACCCCCACAGGTCCGCAGCCTAAAGCAAGGGCCAAGCAGGCCATAAGGGCGCGCCTTAAAAAGATATAGTCTAGAAAGGGTGAGAAAAAGAGATCAATCATGGGGTTCCCTCAGCAGCCTCCCAGTGGCGTGAGGCCGCAACGGCATCCCGCATATTTTCTTTTGTTAAGACATCTTCTGTTAGCCCCGCTTTATAAAAATGGCGCGCTAGGAGAAGGGTGTTCGGAAAGTGTTCTTGGGTAAGGTCTAAATCATGAAGGACCGCGAGAACAAGCCGTCCCTCCTTAACCCAGCGGTGCAAAAGGGCCATTAAGTCGTCGATGGTTCGCCCATCTACTCCTGTAAAGGGTTCATCCAGAAAAATGACGGGCGCATCTTGAAGGATCAGGCGTGCAAAAAGAACGCGTTGAAATTGACCGCCCGAAAGGGCTTGTAGGGGAGTTCTGGAAAAAGAGGCGAGTCCCACTTGTTCAAGGGCGTCTTGCATCTTGTCTCGTTGTTCTTTTGTATACCTACGGAAGATTCCTACCTCCCGGAAAAGCCCCATGGCAATGGTATCTCCCACCGTTAAGGGGAACCTGCGATCCAGTTGATTTTGCTGGGTGAGATAGGCCACATCGCAAGGACAGAGACCGTGAAAATTAATCTTGCCCCCCTTAAATTTTTGAAGGCCGAGAAGTGTTTTTAAAAGCGTGCTTTTTCCCGCTCCATTTGGCCCCGCAATCGCCCAGAGAGAGGGGGTTTCAAAATGGCATGTAAGGCCTGAAATAACGGGATTATTAGGGTATTGTACAGAGAGGTTTTGAATATCGATAGAAATAGGGCCTTGAGGATGACAACGAATTGTTGGATGTTTTTTCGTAAGGCGACCCCAAAAGGATGAGATGGCGGGTTCCATACTCTGTTAAAGAGCCCAGAAAACGCCTGCCCACAACCCCATCAAAACACCAAACATTATCCCCGTTCGATAAAAAGCACCTTGAAGAAGGGGATTTTTATATGCGTGCATTTTTTCACCATCGTTTGTAATTAAGAACCATTCTTAATTATATATTGGCATTAAAGGGCGTTAAGTCAAGGAGGAAATTTGAGATTCCTCCTCTAGATCATTAGATATTTACTTTGCCTAAGCTGCTTGATTTCTTAAAAGAACCCTGGGATCCGCGTAAGTATATCCTAAATCACGAGCAACAGCTTCATAAGTCACATGCCCTTTATAGATGTTGAGGCCTTCCATCATGTAAGGATCATCAAGAAGGGCTTTTTTGTAACCTTTGGTCGCCAAGTCAATGACAAATGGCAAGGTAGCATTATTTAAGGCAAAGGTAGATGTGCGGGCTACACCGCCGGGCATATTGGTTACGCAATAATGAACGATCCCATGTTCAATATAGGTAGGATGAGTGAAGGTAGTGGGATGGCTTGTTTCAAAACAGCCTCCTTGGTCAATAGCGATGTCCACCAGAACAGATCCTTTGCGCATTTTTTTCACAAGCGCTTCAGAGACGAGCTTTGGCGCTGTAGCTCCTGGAACCAGAACGGCTCCAATCACAAGATCAGAATCGATGACTTCGCGTTCAATGGCTTCAGTTGTGGGATAAAGGGTTGAGAGATTCTTTCCAAAAAGCATATCCAGCTCAGTTAACCGAGGGAGAGATTTATCAAAAATTGTGACGTTTGCACCCAGGCCAATTGCCATACGAGCTGCACTTGTTCCTGCAACTCCTCCGCCAAGGATCGTTACTTTCCCAGGTTTTACACCAGGAACACCACTGAGCAAAATACCGGATCCCCCTTTTTCCTTTTCAAGACAATGGGCGCCGACTTGAATAGACATCCGTCCCGCCACATCACTCATGGGCATCAAAAGAGGAAGTCCACCTCTTGGAGAAGTTACGGTTTCGTACGCGATCCCTATACATTCGGACTTGAGCAAGTCTTTGGTTTGTATAGGATCAGCGGCAAGATGAAGGTAGGCAAAAAGAATTTGACCGGGGCGCAAGAGTTTAGACTCATTGGATTGGAGTTCTTTCACCTTAACAATCATGTCTGAAGAAGAAAAAACATCTTTTGGAGTGGCTGCAATAGAAGCACCGGCAGCTTTGTAGTCGTCATCGCTTGCTCCAATTCCTGTGCCTGCATTGGTTTCTACGATAACGGGATGACCGTGATGAATGAGTTCACGAACAGACGAAGGAACAAGCCCTACGCGAAATTCATTGTCTTTAATTTCCTTAGGAACACCAATCAGCATGAAAACTCTCCTTTTTAAACTGATATATGCTGTAGCAAGTCATGTCCTTTGGTGTCAAGAGGAGGGGGGAAAGCAAGAGGAATAACTCCTTGGTCGATACTTTCGCGAACGGAGGCTGTCCCCAGCAAATAGTCGATAAAATATCTCTCTTTTCCCTGGAGGGAGGCAGACGATGAAGACATTTTTTCCCAACTAAAAGAGGCGTAATTTTCTTTTAAAAAGCGAAGAATGTTGATGCCTAAAGATAAGGCGTTGAGAGAAGACGGATCCTGCACCAAAAGGTGGGCTCCTTGGCACTCTATATTCTTTAGTTTGCCGCTTTGAGGCGTAAAGGTAATGGGTCGCGCGCGGACACTGCTTTGTGTGACATTTAGAAAATCCACCAGTCGATAATGATCAAGGCCAGGGGCACCGATAGAGGTAAAGGGGAGGGTGGTTCCGCGCCCTTCTGACACATTGATCCCTTCCAAGAGAACCAGGGCAGGGTACAGAAGAACAGACTCCCATGAGGGGAGGTTGGGCGATGGCGGTGTCCATGGATAGTGATAAGGATGATGAACGGGTTGGCAAGGCAGAACCGTCAGGGGGAGTGGCTTTCCCATGGTTTGGTTGAAGGCGGAGAGAAGCTGTCCAATGGTTTGCCCATGTTGAAAAGGGACATCAAGATAAGCTAGAAGAGAGCGAAAGTCAGGGTCTAAAAGAGGGCCTTTTTGCTGAGAACCAAGAGGATTAGGGCGGTCACACACAATGATTTCGAGGGGCAATTCTGCACACGCTTCTAAAAACTTTGCACAGGTTGCAATGTAGGTATAGCAACGCAGTCCTATGTCTTGGAGATCAATAAGAATAACATCAATGGTGTTGTCGATGATGAAGGGGACAAATTTCTTATTCTTTCCATACAAGCTCAGGATGGGAAGCTCTAAATGAGGATCAAACCCATCAGTTATCCCTATCCCTTCTCCGATTAAACCGCTCCATCCATGTTCGGGGACAAAAATGCATTTTAAGGCAGCCCCCAGCTTTTTACGCAGGGCATAAGCTGAGGGAATATAGTCTTGTGTCAGAGAACTCTGGTTTGTGATAAGGCCAACGTTTTTCTTTGAAAGAGACTTCAAAAGAGTCTCGTTTTTTAAAAGAGAATCGATGCCGAGGGGAGGAGGGATCTGGGGCATGCGTGCCTTAGTCTGGATTGTTTCATTTTGAAATGATATACTTATCCAAGTTGAAAATGTAAACTTTGTTCTCATTTCTCTTATTAAGAAACCACATAAGGACCCCATAAGGACTCCGATGACACTCTTTCCTGCGATCCTCTCCGTACTTGCCATTCTTTTTTTCATTCTTTTAGCGGCCTTAGGCTCAGCCTCAGAGGCAGCTGTTCTGGCAGCATCCCGTGTGCGTCTTTATCATTTGGCCAAGAAAGGTGACACAAATGCGTCTTCCATATTAAAATTACAAGCAAAAATAGGCGAATTTATTAGCTCCATCATTCTTTTAAACACCTGGTCAATTACCATTGTGACGGCCCTTGCCACAGGCATTCTAACGCACCTTTTTGGAACCGCAGGTGCTGTGTATGCGGCCCTTGGGATGGGAGCTGTCATTACGATTTATGCAGAAGTTTTGCCTAAAATGTATGTCTATACGTGCCCTGATCAGGTGGCTTTAAGTTTTGCTCCTTTCTTTAAGCTTCTTTTGATGGTTATGTCTCCTTTGACGAAAGCCATTAATTTTATGGCCCAAGAATCCCTTCATTTGATGGGAATTAAAATTAAACAGGGACTCTCGGAGGCGGCTTCAGCAGAAGAATTGCGCGGAGCCATTGAGCTTCATACAGGATCTTCAGGGGAGGCGGAATATGAACGGGCTATGTTACGGAGCATTTTGGACCTAACTACTGTTGATGTTACCGAGATTATGCGCCATCGCAAAACTATGTTTATGATTAATATAGAAGAGCCTAATCAAGAGCTTATCAAACAAGTCCTCAAAGCGCCTTATACGCGTATTCCTGTATGGAAAGGAAACCCAGAGAATATCGTTGGTGTACTCCACGCCAAGGATTTGTTGAGAGCTGTTCAGGTCCATAAGGGAAACCTCGAAGAGCTTGATATTGAAAAGATTGCGACTCCGCCTTGGTTTGTTCCAGAGACAACGACCCTTTTTTCACAACTTGCCGCTTTTCGTCAAAGACGGGAGCATTTTGCGCTTGTGATTGATGAATACGGTGATCTGCAAGGCATGGTGACCCTTGAAGATATATTAGAGGAAATTGTGGGAGAAATTGTGGATGAACACGATGTGGAAATTCCCGGTGTTCGGATTACCTCTGATGGAGTCTATGTCATTGATGGAACCCTCACTCTTCGAGATCTGAATCGTCTCTATGGTTGGGATTTACCTGATGAGCATGCGACAACGTTGGCAGGACTTGTGTTGCATGAAACACGAGAAATACCTGAAATAGGACAATCTTTTATGATGTATGGCTTTCGTATAGATATTTTGCGTCGTCATCGCCACCAAATTACCCAACTTCGTGTGACGCCACCTCCTCAGGACAAAGAGTCTTGAGCCTTAGGGCATGAACTCCATTCTTAAGCTCTTCTTCCAAACACGCATATACTTTTTGGTGGCGTTGCACGCGGGTTAAGTCACAAAAGAGAGAAGAGACGATTGTGACGCTAAAATGGCTGTTGCCTTCGGGCCGATAATTTTCATGCCCTACATGAAGGTGGGATTCATCTTTTACTTTTAGATAAGTCGGAGAAAAAGCAAGGCGAAGTTTCTCTTCAATGCGGGTTTTTACCATGTTTGTTTTTCCAAAGAGACGCGATAATAGCTACGCTGAGCGTACATATGATGACACTTAAGGAAAACACTAAAGGAATCTTAATGTGGTTGGCAAGCACTAGCTTAGCGCCTACAAACCCTAAGATAATCGCCAGAGCATGCTGAAAGTAATAAAAACGAGGAATGAGCCTTGCCAAGAGAAAATAAAGAGCTCTTAAACCAAGAAGTGCAAAAATATTGGAGGTGAAAACAATAAATGGGTCAAGGGTTATGGCAAAAATTGCAGGTATAGAGTCAATGGCGAAAACAATGTCGGTCGCTTCAAGGGTAATGAGGACTAAAAAAAGAGGCGTTATCACCCATCCCCTTTTAAGATGTAAGAAAAATCGTCTGCCTTTATAATTTTCTTGAAAGGGAAGATACTTTTTAGCCCACAAGAGAATTGCGTTTGTTTCTATTTTTACAGGGCGGCTTCGCTCTGAAAAAATCTTATAACTTGAGTAAATTAAAAGAGCACCAAAAAGATATAAAATCCATTCAAAGGTCTTGATCAACTCGATGCCGACAAGGATTAGAAGAAGGCGAAAAATGATCGCTCCTAAGACGCCCCAAAACAAAACGCGATGTTGATGACGTGGGGAAACCTGGAAAAAATTAAAAATTACTATAAAGACAAACATATTATCCAAACTTAATAGTTTTTCGAGTAAATATCCGGTAAAAAAGGCTAATCCTGCATCTATTCCTTGTGTTTGTAGCACAAAAAGATTAAAAAGAAGGGCAAAGGAAATCCAGAGGCAACTTGTTGAAAAAGCTTCTCGTGTCGAGATAACGTGCGGAACACGATTGAAAACGCCCAAGTCTAAAGCTAAAAGCGAGAGAATGAGAGCGATGAGCCCAATCCAAGGAAAAAGTGTTTGCAATGCCATAACCTCCCTTTATAGGGTAAACCTTAAAGAAAAATGGTTAAGAAAGTATTGGGAAACGCGGAAGGTATATTCCTCGCACTTTGAAGATACCTTATTAGAAATACTCTTTAGTGTCATTCCCATCCTCGCGAAGGCGGGAATGACAACCGAAAAAAGGTAACTTCAAGAACAATAAGTAGATAAAGGAAAGTTATACTATGTTTGAACAGCTCCCCGTTTATGTAGTTATCAATGATCCTGCTTGTCCGAACAAAGAGGTGTTAACCACGCCTGCAGAAGAAGTTACATTTCCTCTTGATGCAAAGACGCGAGAAATGATGCGTCTGCTAGAGGCTAAGTTTGATCAAGAAGATAATTGCGCAGGCCTTGCGGCTCCTCAAGTTGGCTACAACAAACGAATTCTTGTGTTAGAGGCGGAAGAAGATGAGGAACTTCAAAAACGACGCCCAGATTTTACCGATACTCTGCCTAAAACTATTTGGATTAACCCTTCCTGGACTCCTTTATCTGAAGAGAAATTCATTGATTGGGAGGCGTGCTTTTCTGTTAAGGACTTGGCGGCACGTGTAGCTCGGTTTACAGAAATTTCTTATGAAGCGTGGACGCCTGAGGGCAAAAAAATCACAGGGAAAGCCCATGGACTCTTAGCGCGTATTATTCAGCATGAAACAGACCACCTTAACGGGACCTTATTCATTGATCATGTTCCTGAGGACGAAGTTATGACCCTAGAAGAAGCCAGAAAAATTATAAGAGGGGAGTAGAGAACCCTACAGCCTCTCAAACCGCTCCTTGTTTTCAGGAGACAGGGAAACCTTAAGGCGGGCCTCTGTCTCCGTATTTTCCCTTTTTAACACATCTCCATGGGCATAAAGCCAGGCTATCTTTTTCCCTTCCGAAAGAGAAAGTTTAAAAATATAGGGTTTTTCTTTGCTTGCAAGAAAGCGATCAATTTTTTCTAAAAGGTCAGCCACTCCCGTTCCTTTAAGGGCAGAGAGTAGGCATTGGGTAGGATGAGTGGCTTTTCGGGCCTTTGTCTTTAACGGCTTAATCTCTTTAGCATCCAAGAGGTCGCACTTGTTTAAAACCTCAATCCCATGGTCTTCATATCTCTGTTTAACATCTAACTCTTCTAAGATCTTCAAGACATCTTGAGCCTGCGATTCAGTTTCAGGATGAGAGATATCGCGGACATGGAGGATAAGATCAGCCTCAACAACTTCTTCAAGAGTTGCTTTAAAGGCAGCTACCAAAAGGGTAGGAAGATCGGAAATAAACCCTACCGTATCGGAAAGAATGATGTCGCGTCCTGAGGGAAGACGAACGCGTCGCATGGTGGGATCGAGGGTTGCAAAAAGAAGGTCCTCTGCCATAACCTCTGCACGGGTTAATTGATTGAAAAGGGTTGATTTTCCTGCATTCGTATAGCCAACAAGGGCCACAACAGGGTAAGGGATGCGTTTCCTGGCTTGACGATGAAGGGAACGGGTACGTTTGACCTGATCCAGATCTTTTTTGATACGTGTCATTCTCTCGTCAATAAGGCGACGATCAAGCTCCAGCTGGGTTTCGCCGGGTCCTCCTGT
Organism: Pseudomonadota bacterium; assembly: GCA_016185255.1. Lineage (GTDB taxonomy): Bacteria > Pseudomonadota > Alphaproteobacteria > UBA9655 > UBA9655 > UBA9655. The sequence continues at coordinate 24,287 of JACPNY010000017.1, read as the reverse complement.
AAATCCAAAGCCTCCCCGTTGACGTTCAAGATGGGTCCAAGAACGCACAAGACGACTTCGTTGATAGGTGAGGGCGGCGAGCTCTACTTGGAGACGGCCTTCCGCTGTGCGGGCGCGGGCGCCGAAGATTTCTAAAATAAGGCCTGTGCGATCAATAACCTTACAACCCCATAGTTTTTCCAAATTTCGTTGTTGGACAGGAGAAATGGGAGCATCGATAAAAACAAGAGTGACATCAAGTTCTTTTAAAGGACCTTGGAGGGCTTCGACATGCCCTTTGCTGATATAGGTGGCGGGGCGAATGAGGTGTTGTTTGAAAAACTCAGCTCCCTTAATGTCAAGCTGAATGGCCTCTGCCAGCCCTTTTGCTTCTTCAAGCCGTGCTTCTGGGTCAATAATCCGATGAAGCCCTTTGACAATATAGGGACATATAATAAAAACGACCCCGGATGATTTTTTCTCCGGGGTCATAAAGTCATTCTTATTCACGGATGTTTAGGCCTCTGGTTGGTCAGGAGTTCCTTCTTCTTCAAACAATTGAATAGGATTAATAGGCATGACCGTTGAAATTGCATGCTTGTAAACAAGTTGGGAATGGTTATCTCGCCGCAGGAGGACGGAAAAATTATCAAACCAGGTGACAATTCCTTGAAGCTTTACGCCATTCACAAGAAAAAGGGTAACGGGCGCTTTTGTCTTGCGCAACTGATTTAAAAAAATATCCTGTAAATTGTTTTGTTTCTCTGATGTAGACATGGGTTCATCCCTTTGTTTTTAATTATCGTTTCTCTAGAACTTCTACTTATAACAGGAGTGTTGTTAAAATTTCGTTAGCAACACTAAAAAAGGAGACAAGCAGTGCTGCTCGGCAGCATATGTGAGAGTGCTCAGTCTTATAATTTTACAAATTTGAAATGATCTGTGCAAGTCCATAACAATTTTTTGCGTAAACAATATCATCTTCTTGTGTGGCATCTCCTTGACCCACCACAATAGGGACGCAACCACTTGCACGTGCACAATGAACGTCGACTATGGAATCCCCCACAAACCAAACGTCATGGCTTGGTAAAACAGTGCTTGTTTGTAAAGCTGCCAAGACAGGAAGATGAGAAGGCTTGTCTTCTTCCACATCCCGTGATCCGATTACTTGGTGAAAGTGATCATTCCATCCCAAGTGATGGACTTCCTTGCGCAGTAATGTACCATCTTTATTGCTAACAACACCCATATAAACACCGCGTGTTTTTAAAGTTTGTAACAAAGGCTCCGCGCCTTCAAGAGTGATAAGTTCTTGTAAATGAAGCTTTTTCACAGCGTCATAAAAAAGTTTCTCACCCTCTTCAGCGCAATCTCCAAAGAGGTTGCGGGACGCATCTCTTACAGAAAGATGGGGTTGTTTCCAAAATTCTTCGATGGTTAGAGGCTTAAGATGCAGCGCTTTTAAAGCAACATTGATAGAATCATAGGCAACACGCCATGTATCTACCAGCGTGTTGTCCCAGTCAAAAAGAATCGCCTTGGGTAATTTTCGTGGGTAAAAATGAGGGATCATTTTTACATGTAAGGCGGCAGATTTACCCATTTGCTGCTAATAAGTACTCAACGACACTTTCGGTCGTTGTTTTAATTGCGGGAACTCCTTGCTTCCAGTTGGCGGGGCAAACTTCTCCATGCTTTTCCGTATGTTGAAGAGCCTGAAGCATACGCAAAGCTTCTTCCACACTCCTTCCAAGAGGAAGGTCGTTGACAACTTGGTGACGCACGATCCCCTCTCGATCAATGAGAAAAAGACCTCTGTAAGCAATACCATCAGGATTTAAAACATCATAAGCTTTTGCGATGTGTCCTCCTAGGTCAGAAACAAGACCATAGCTGACTCCTTGAATCCCCCCTTTTTCTTTGGGAGTATTCAACCACGCGAGATGGGAAAAGTGGCTATCGACACTGCAACCGAGAACAACGCATTCATGCTTTGAGAAATCGTCCAAGCGTTCTTGAAAAGCATGGAGTTCTGTAGGACACACAAAGGTAAAGTCTAAAGGATAGAAAAAGAGAATAACATACTTCCCTCGAAAATCTTTTAATTCAATATCCTGAACGTCATTTTTTATAGCGCATTTTGCTTTAAAAGAGGGTGCTTCTTTTCCAACAAGTACAGTCATTTTCTTCTCCTTTAGTGAGTATAAATTGGGCTCGTAAACATTCCAAAAAGCTGGATTCGAGTGCAAAAAGCGAGGAATAATACGAGAGCGAGATAATTCTCTACTTCTATAATTATTACTTATATAGAGATCCTTTAGATAAGTCAAACTTTCCAATTGGTCATTTGATCAAATTGTTTGCCTCTCGCATTTCTTTTTGCCATAGTAATAAATATGAAATGGAGAACAGTATGACGCTTATGACAGCTGAATTCCCCCAAAGTCGATTGCGGCGGACGCGCCAAGAAGCATGGTGTCGGGATTTGGTCGCTGAAACGCAGCTTTCTGTCAAAGATTTGATTTTGCCACTTTTTGTTCGAGAAAAAAGCGCTGCTCGGGAAATTACTGCCATGCCGGGCGTTTTTCGACACTCCTTAGAGGACGTGGTCTCTTTTTGCCAAAAAGCCTACGACTTAGGTATTCGGGCCGTTGCTCTTTTTCCGTATACAGATCCCAGCCTCAAGTGTGAAGAAGGTAGAGAAGCCCTTAACCCTGATAACTTAATGTGCCGCGCCACACGTCTTTTAAAAGAGGCTCTTCCCCATTTGGGTGTGATCGTCGATGTTGCCCTTGATCCTTACACATCCCATGGACACGATGGGGTGTTAAGAAGAGGGGAAGTGGCGAATGATGAGACCTTGGAGGTTTTAAAAGAAATGGCGCTTGTTCTTGCGCGTGCGGGTGTTGATGTAGTAGCGCCTTCGGACATGATGGATGGGCGGGTAGGGGTGATTCGACGGGCCCTTGATCAAGAAGGGTATCAAAATGTCCGTATTTTAGCCTATTCCGCTAAATATGCGTCTGCTTTTTATGGACCTTTTCGAGAAGCTTTAGGGTCTCAATCATGCTTAGGCAAGGCAGATAAAAAAACCTATCAGATGGATCCTGCGAATGCTCGGGAAGCCTTGCGAGAAGGGGCTCAAGATCTTTTAGAAGGAGCAGACATGCTCATGGTTAAGCCAGGTCTCCCTTATTTAGATATCATTTATCGTCTGAAAGAAGCCTTCCCTCTTCCAATTTTTGCGTATCAGGTGAGCGGTGAATATAGTGTGCTTAAGGCCGCTGCTGAAAGAGGCTGGATTGATTATGAAAAAGCCGTGATGGAAACCCTGCTTGGGTTTAAGAGGGCGGGGGCTTCTGCTATCTTGAGTTATGCGGCGCTTGACGCGGCGGAGCTATTAAAAAAAGATAGCGGTTAAGGTAGCGACTTAGATCTTGATGGAGAGAAAGGAGCGAGTTGATGCGAAAATCCAAGCCCCTACGGAGTGAAATCCAAAGCGATCCACAACATTTTTTTTCTAAAGTTCTTTTAACTTCTCAGAACTTCCATTTAAGAGCTTCCCATACGAAAGAATTTATCCTCAAAAAAGATGAAGAAATTCTTTTTAAAAATTTTATAAAAAAAATCCCAGCGGCGATTGCTATCTTCGATGTGGAGATGCGTTACATCATCATGAGTGATCAATTTGTGGGAGAAACCAACACCCCTACTCAAGATGTTATTGGTAAAAAGCTTTATGATGTGGTTCCCGATATTCCGAAAAAATGGCGGATAGCTCATCAAAAAGGATTAACAGGGGAGCACCTCTCGTGTGATGAAGATAGCTTTAAACGTGCCAATGGGAATCTAGAGTGGTGGAGATGGGAGCTTTTGCCGTGGTACAAAGCTGAAGGAGAAATCGGTGGCATTATCTTGTTCGTGGAAGAAATCACGAAACGCAAAATAATGGAAAAGAAAATGAAGGAAATGATCAAAACCCTTAACCGATCGAATGAAGAGTTAGAACGATTTGCCCATATTTGTGCCCATGATTTAAATGAACCTTTAAGAACCATAGGAAATTATTGTCAAATCATTGAAAAGGATTTTAAGGAAGGCCTGTCTGTGACAGCGAAAAGTTATTTCAAAAGCATCACAAAAAGTGTGAAGCAAATGAGTGACTTGGTGAATGGCATCTTGGCCTATTCACAATTTGGTTCTCCCTCTTTGAAAATGGGATTCTGTTCTACGCAAGAAATTGTAAATTCCATCAAAATGATATTGGAAAAGAAAATTAAAGATAAAAAAGCCGTTATTTTTTCTGATCCACTCCCGATGGTTTATGGAGACAGGGTATTGCTGACAAGGGTGTTTCAAAACTTGATAAGCAATTCTTTGAAATTTAATGAGAATAACAAGCCCATCATTCATATTAAGGTAAAGGAAAAAAAGCGTTTTTGGCTTTTTTCAGTTGAAGACAATGGGATTGGGATTGATTTAAAACATCACAAAGTCATATTTGATCTCTTTAAGCGATTACATACGAATTCCCACTATGAAGGCACTGGGATAGGTCTGTCTTTCTGCAAAAAAATTATCGAAGCTCACGGCGGGGAAATTTGTGTGAAATCCTCCCTTCATGAGGGATCTCAATTTTCCTTTACGCTGCCAAAGGGGATTGGTCTCAAAGGGCGTGGTGGAGCAATTTGAAATAGAGATAGGGACGAGAGAGGGAAATGGAGGGAAGAAAAGCTACCTTACTTAGCGGTATTCTCCTCACTTGACTTTTCTTTTTTAGGACAGCTGTATTTGGTTGAAAAAGAGGAGGATAGGCCAATAAATGCAGGGCCATCAGCAGCTTCGGTGTTTTTTTCAGCCCAGGCTATATAAAGGTCAACTAGGTCTTTGTTGGGGAGGTTTTCAGGAAAACAAATATCAATATAGTTATCTTCTACATCAACGATATTGCGATAAAATTGTGCGGCAGTTGCAGCGCTAATGACAAATCCATAACAAAAATTTTGAAGCGCTAATGACAAATCCATAACAAAAATTTTGAGAATCTGTGGATTCATCTTTGCAAGCTTTTAAGAGTTCTTGATTCGTTATGCTGCCAGCAAAAAGGGGAATTGAACAACAAAAAGAAATAAGAAAAAGAAGTAATGTCTTCATGGCCTTCCCCAGTTTAAAAGCCTCTGTGTTCAGTTTAAGGCTTGATAAGGAAGAATAACAGCTTCTGTCCAATAAGTCAGCGCTATATGTAAATTTTCTTTAAAAGTTTCATATTCAAAGGATTTTCTGATATAGCCGCTTGCATAATTTTTATAGGCGGTCATTACATCTTTTCGGCTTATGCTGCCTGTCAGGATTATAATAGGAATATACTGAAGTTCTCGATTTTGCTTTATGGATTTCAAAAGAGAATTTCCATTGATTTTGGGCATATTAAGATCAAGAAAGATAATATCGGGCATGGGGATATGGGTAATGTTAGCTTTTGTTTTGATAATGTTAAAAAACTCTTCCCCGTCATGGATGCAATACATATTAACGTTTAAATCATATTCTTCGATGGCGCGTCTGAAAAGGAATTGATCCTCGGCGCTATCTTCTATAAGGAGCACATTGATTCTATTTAAATTCCTGTAATCGGCTATATCGCCATCTTTGTCAGAAATATCGAGTGTACTTTCAAAATTAAACCCTTCAAAAAATGAATTAGGTGTCACAGAAAAAATCTTACAGAATTTATACAGCATTCCTGTTGATATTTTTGTTTGCCCCAATTCATATTTATGAATTTGTTGATGAGAAACACCCACTTTTTCAGCAAGATCAAAAAGTGTGATAACCGCTCTTTTCCGAAAATCTCGGAGCTTTTGTCCGACATATTCATCAATTGAAATGGTTTTGTCTTTTGCATATTGAGAGAGAGGCTGGCTTTCTGAGAGGACAGGCTCCCAATTGTCTTTTTCTACTGTGGTTTGGGTGCTTTTTTTTTCTGCTTGGGAAGGCTTATGCATTGGGTCTCCACAGATATAGTGTATAGGGTGAACTATAAACGATTTTCACATTTTTGTAACACTTAATGGGAAGTTAGTGGGGGTGGTCGTGTTAATTTGAGCTTTGTTCCTGGTGTGACCTTTAAGCAGCCCCCTACCGCTCTGAGGAAAAGAATAACCATTATCTCCCTTAAGGGAAGTTTATTAAGACCATATATTTCTACTACACGTTTAATTTTGAAGTGGCTTATAAAAACGTCCGATCTAAACAACAGACCTTTAAAATTAGACACCTTTCTCGCCCTATGGTATCGTCATGCTATGAGATATTTAACTCCATTTCTTTTGTTTTTTTGCTTTTTTCTGGGCCCAACCCTCTATGCTGCTCCTCAAAAAGTCGTAAACGTCTATGGGTGGGCGCATTCTTTTACAGCGGAGGTTCTGGAACAGTTTGAAAAAGAGGCAGGGGTCAAGGTGAATTATGACGTATATGATAGCCCTGAAGTCATGGAAACAAAGCTGCTTGCGGGAAACTCAGGGTATGATGTGGTGATGGTGACCGTTTGGCCTTATCTTGTGAGGCAACTCGAGGCTCATCTCTATCAACCTCTCCAGTTTTCTCTGATTCCCAATGAAAAAGAACAAGGTTCAGATCTGTTGAAACGCATGGAAGAGGCTGATCCTGGGAATAAGTTCGCTCTTCCTTTTTTGTGGGGGACAAGTGGATTTGCCTTTAATAAAAAGATGATTCATGACCGTGATTCGAAGGCTCCCGTTCAAAGCTCTTCTATGCTTTTTGATCCGTCTGTGGTCGCTCGTTTCGCTGACTGTGGGGTGATGCTGATTGATTCTCCCATTGATGTCATTCCTGCTGTTTTAAGCTATTTAAAGAAAGACCCGAATTCAGAAAATGTGGATGATTTAAAAGAAGCAGGCCAAGCGCTTCTTCGGGTGAGGCCTTTTATAAAAAAATTTCAAGCTATTTCAAATATGGGTGATTTAACATCAGGTGACTATTGCCTTGTGGAAGGATTTTCAGGGGAGTTATTACAAGCCCAGAAATTGGGAAAAGAAAGTGGAGTTGATATTCAATATGTTATTCCAGAGGAAGGCGGGTCTCTGTGGGTTGATGCCTTGGCGATTCCAAAGGACGCTCCCCATGTTTCTGAAGCGCATGCGTTTATTAACTTTGTCTTGCGTCCTGATATTATTGCTCAAGTGACAAATGCTGTTGAAACGGCAAATAACGTGCCTAATTCTCTTCCTTTTATAGACGAGAGTATTAGAACAAACCCCCTTATTTTTCCTTCAAAGGAAACACTAGATAAGCTATATGTAGACAAGACCCACCCTCCACGCTATGAACGACTACGTTTGCGTGAATGGACCCGCGTGAAAATTGGACGTTAAGGTGAGGAAAAACTTGTGCAAAAGCTTAAACGAACTGAACTGCAACCTTGGCAAGACCCAAAAGCTAAACCCTACATTCATCTAGAAGAGGTTTCTAAGGATTTCGGGGGAAATGTGGCTGTGGATGCGGTAACGCTTTCTGTTTTTCAAGGTGAATTTTTTTCACTTCTGGGGCCTTCAGGGTGCGGAAAAACAACTCTTTTGCGCATGTTGGCAGGGTTTGAGATTCCGAGCCAGGGCAAGATTTATATTGATGGCGTTGATGTGACACGCAGGCCAGCTTATGACCGGCCCGTGAATATGATGTTTCAATCCTATGCTCTGTTTCCTCATATGACTGTGGAACAAAACGTTGCCTTTGGCCTTAAACAAGAGCGTATCTCCAAAGCTGAAATAAAGGAACGCACCAAGGATAGCTTGCACCTTGTTCAAATGGAAAGATTTGCAACGCGCTACCCCAATCAGCTTTCAGGAGGTCAGTGCCAGCGTGTGGCTCTTGCCCGCAGTTTAGTCAAACGACCGAAGCTTCTCTTGCTTGATGAGCCCTTAGCCGCCCTTGATAAAAAACTCAGGGAACAAACTCAATTTGAACTTGTTAACATTCAAGAAGAAGTGGGCATTACCTTTATTATGGTAACCCATGATCAAGAGGAAGCGATGACCATGTCGACGCGCCTTGGTGTTATGGACCACGGTCGATTACGGCAAATTGGAACGCCGAATGAAATTTACGAGTATCCTCACTCCGAATATGTGGCTGATTTTATTGGTTCTATCAATAAATTTGAGGGTCACGTGATAGAAGCGGAAAAAGATCATATTCTTGTGGAGTCAGTGGAGGCAGACTGTGAGCTCTATGTCAGCCATTCTGCCGATGCTCCTGCAGGAGCTTATGTGAAGGTAGCCATTCGTCCCGAAAAAGTCATGATTGCCACTTCTCCTCCTGAACAAAAGCGCAATGCAACGAAAGGTATTGTGAAAGATATTGGGTATTTGGGCGATGTCTCTATTTACCACGTAGAGCTTGCCAGTGGTAAGGTTGTGCTTGCTACCCAGCCTAACCTTGTGCGTCTTGCGGAAAGGCCTGTGACGTGGGAGGATGAAGTCTACCTCTTCTGGCGTGCTGAAAACAGCATTGTGTTGACCTCATGAAAAGGGCTTGGAATAAGGCCTTAACCGTATTCACCTCTCCCTTTTGGGCCCTTGTTTTGCCCTATGGGTGGAGCCTCCTTTTTTTTCTTATTCCTTTTTTTATTGTTTTAAAAATTAGCTTTTCTGACCTAAAAATGGGCCTTCCTCCCTATGGTCCTCTCCTAGAATGGGTTGAGGAAGGAGTGTTGACTATTAGGCTTAATTTTAGCAATTACAGCTTTATTGGGACTGATTCTTTGTATCTTTTATCATACCTTGAGTCTCTTTTAATTGCGCTCGTTGGAACAATTGGCTGCCTTCTGATTGGATACCCCACGGCTTATGGGTTGTCCAAGACGAGCCCTCGCTGGCGAATGGTGTTGCTGATGCTTGTCATTCTGCCTTTTTGGACATCCTTTTTACTGCGGGTGTATGCGTGGATTGGTATTTTAAGTCCGCATGGGTTTATTAATACATTTCTTCTGAAGCTGAGGCTCATTGGCGCCCCCTTGACTCTTTTAGACACAACCTTTGCCACAGTTTTGGGGATTATTTATTGTTATTTGCCGTTTATGATTCTTCCTCTTTATGCCTCTCTTGAAAAAATTGATTTCACTCTCACAGAAGCAGCTCATGATTTGGGAGCACGTCCTTTTCAAGTCTTCCTTAGAGTGATCCTTCCTCTCTCTTTCCCAGGGATTGTCGCTGGATCCATGTTGGTGCTTATTCCAAGTTTGGGAGAGTTTGTTATCCCAGAGCTTTTAGGAGGATCTCAGACACTCATGATTGGTAAACTCTTATGGAATGAGTTTTTCACAAACCATGATTGGCCCGTGGCCTCTGCGCTTGCTATTATAATGCTTATTTTCCTTATCATTCCCCTTGCCATTTTTCAGCAGTTTCAAGAGCGTCAGGTGAGGTTTTTAGATGAAAACTAGGCTCTCTCTTTTCTTAAGAATTTTTATGGGGTGTAGCTATGGGTTTTTGTATTTGCCCATCTTTACGCTCATTATCTTTTCTTTCAATGCCTCTCGCCAGATCACCGTGTGGCAAGGCTTTTCAACCCAGTGGTATACGGCTCTTCTTCAAGATACGGTTCTTATTCGATCTGCTTGGATTAGCTTGCAAGTGGCCACGTGTGCTGCAACCTTAGCTGTTGTTCTTGGAACGCTTGCGGCGACAGCTCTTGTGCGATTTGGTCGTTTTCGGGGGCGTAGTTTTTTTGGGATTCTTACAACGGCCCCCCTTGTGATGCCAGAAGTCATTACGGGGCTGTCTCTTCTCCTTCTTTTTGTAGGACTAGAACAAACCTTGGGATGGCCAAAGGGACGTGGAGTTTTAACCATTACTATTGCCCATACGACCTTGTGTATGGCCTATGTGACCATTTTGGTGAGAGGGCGCCTGGCGGAAATGGATCGCTCTCTTGAAGAAGCAGCGCTTGATTTGGGGGCTCATCCTTTAAAGGTGTTTATGACCATTACGTTGCCGTTGATTTCACCCGCTCTTATTTCTGGGTTCACCCGCTCTTATTTCTGGGTGGCTTTTAGCCTTTGCCCTTTCCTTGGATGATCTTGTGTTGGCCAGCTTTGTGGCAGGGCCAGGCTCATCTACACTTCCTATGGTCATATTCTCCAGTATTCGCTTTGGCATAAGCCCGAAAATCAATGCCTTGGCCACCCTCATTATTACAAGCGTTGCGGTGAGTGTTCTTATGGCTGGATGGCTGATGCATCGAAAGAGATATTAGAGATAGGATTCAGGTTCGTCTTGTATTTTTTATTGTCATCCCCGACTTAAAAGTTCTTGATTTGCAACGCAAATCTTAGAACTTTTTGATCGAGGATCTGCTTTCAGCACACCGGTGCTCGACCGAGATCCCCGATGAAGAAATGCTAATGTTTTCTTAACGAAAACAAAGCATTTCTAGTTCGGAGATGACAAGGAAGACGAATGTTGAAACGAGTTCAAGTCATGACGAGAAACTTTAAGAAATAGCTCCAGCCTTTGAATGCGTCTTGACTTAAAGGCGAGGCTCATGTATCTCAAAAGCACTTCCTTTGCGGGGGTGTAGCTCAGTTGGTTAGAGCGCCGGCCTGTCACGCCGGAGGCCGCGGGTTCAAGTCCCGTCACTCCCGCCACTCTAGGCATAAGGTTATTCTTCTGTTTTTTGACTTGTGGTTGTTTGCGTTGTTGATTGTTGTGTTGGTTTTTTCAGAATGACAGACACAAATACAGCAGTATCATCGTAAGTCTCTAACCGTTTGCCGTCCTCATCAAGATAGAAACCATCAAGAATTGTCAATCCCGCTTCTCTTTGAAACAAGGAACCAAGTGACTTTATGTCGAAAAGCATTCCAGGTTGATTATAGAGAACACGTTCAAACATTACGCGTCGGTCTCTCTGTTGTGCCATGATAACATTTGGCAGGATTTGAGGGTGTTCTTGTAAAAAAGTTGTGATCTCTTTCTCCGTAAGAGATTTCTTTGGCGTCATAACTCGATCCATCTTTTCGCCAGGGTTAGCATTTCGTGTCTTTAATGCAGTAGAGAAAACGCTTCCCCCATTCACAAGAGTATCTAATCGTGTGTGGACCTGGAATCCTGGAAACGGGTTGTTCTCGTTCTGATTTTTTACAAATAGGGCTTTGGGTGCCACATCCTGTTTGAGGAATGTATTGGCAGTAATATAGGCAGTCCCATTTTCTTTCAATAAATCTCTGACGAGATGTGCAAACTTTATGGCCTCTTGATCATTCAAAAAATGAACGAGGTTTTTACTGAAAAGAACATCAGAGGTCCCCCTTAGGGTAGGGTTTTGTGTCAGAATATCAAAACAGCTGCCAGGGATTTTTGTAATGCTGGTGACTTGTGTAGGAACACGGTACTGCACTATCATATCCAACAGACCAAGTTCTTTTGAGCTTAAGTCATTGGCTGTCGTGAGAGCGCCAGCAGCAGTAGCTTTCCATACCATCTTTCCATCTGCACATGCTAATTCGATGTATTTCTTTGGAGGAGTTCCTAAAGGGGAGTAACAGTCGAGCAGACAAGGGAGTTCAATCCCTGTAAAACTATGGAAAGAACGGCCAAAATGACGGTGATCATCAGTGTTATTTTGAATGGGTCGAATATTGAAATCGCGAAACCCACTCTGAGTTTTATATTGAGGGTCCTCATAGCTCAAGAACGTTTGAAATTTTTTCTCTCCACCCTCAAGCGCGGTTATTAAATCCGGGCGTGCCCAATGTCTGTAACTTTTTGGATCAGAGAGGGGAAGACGTGCAATCTCTTTTACTTCTGGAGGAGTGAGTCTCATTCCCAATGCAGATTGAACGGACAAGTCCTCTGTATCCATAGAGAAGGCTGATGTGGCCATCATTAAAGTTGCAATAAAAGCGATTGTTTTTGAGATCGATAATATGGTCATGTCTTGAATTCTCACAATAAATGTTCAATAAATATAAAGCATATCTTTCTTTTTGTGTAATTTTACACGTGTGTCAATAAATTTTTTTGTAAATAAGAAGAGGATGCTTCTTATATAATTACCTGTTGCCTCCCACATTGACGAAGAGAAAGAAGAAGCCTAAATTAGCTCATATTTTAAATAATAAGGACTAGCTCATGAGCTCCCTTCAGCAAAAGCGGCCACTATCTCCTCATCTTCAGATTTATAAAATTCAAATAACATCCTTACTTTCCATTCTTCACCGGGGGACAGGAATCCTGCTTTTCCTAGGATCGATTGTGTGGGCGCTGTGGTTTGTGGCCCTTGCAGCAGGGCCTGAAAGTTATGGACAACTGCAAGCGCTCTTTCTCCATCCCGTAGGCCTTCTTTTTCTGATGGGATGGGCTTTTTCTTTCTTTTATCATTTGTGTAATGGGCTACGTCATTTAATGTGGGATTTAGGGTATGGCTATGATATGCCCACGGTGCGTTTTACGGGATGGGCAGTTGTAGGAAGTTCCGTTGTCTTAACGGTTATGGTTGGAGTTATAGGATTCATGCTCATGGGGATTTGGAATGAAGTTTGAAACAGATCTTCATCGGGCAAAAGGCCTGGGGTCCGCAAAAAGAGGCCTGATCCACTGGATGGCGCAACGGGTGACGGCGGTTGCTCTCATCCCTCTTGGAATTTGGTTTGTGGGAGCTTTTCTTCTGTTGATTTTTGCTCCCTTTGACCAAGCGCGTCTTTGGCTCTCGTCTCCTTGGGTTGTGACCGCTACAATCTTATTTGTTTTGGCTCTCTTTTATCATGGGTGCTTAGGAATGCAGGGGATTTGGGAAGACTATATTCCTCATGAGGGCACCAGATGGGGAGTGATTTTGGCAACAAAATTTTTAGGCATTTTCCTGTCGCTTGTTAGCATTGTGTCTATTTTGAAGGTGTATCTTAATCCATGACAAAAGCATATAAAATCATAGACCACACTTATGATGTGGTGGTGGTAGGAGCAGGAGGGGCTGGGTTAAGGGCGACCCTTGGCATGGCCTCTCTGGGACTTAATACGGCGTGTATTACAAAAGTTTTTCCGACAAGAAGTCATACAGTCGCAGCTCAAGGGGGGGTGAGTGCTGCGTTGGGCAATATGGGAGATGGGGATAACTGGCGTTTTCATATGTATGACACGGTCAAGGGGTCTGACTGGCTTGGGGACCAAGATGCCATTGAATACATGTGTCGTAATGCGATTCCAGCGGTTATTGAGTTAGAACATTTGGGTGTGCCTTTCTCTCGTACGGAGGAAGGAACCATTTACCAACGTCCTTTTGGAGGGCATACGCTCAATTATGGAAAGTCGATGGCAAAAAGAGCCTGTGCCGCTGCGGATCGGACGGGGCATGCTATTTTACAGACCCTTTATCAGCAATCTCTCAAACATAAGGCTCAGTTTTTTATTGAATGTTTTGCCCTTGATCTCATCATGGACGGAGAGGGGGTCTGTCGGGGAGTGATGGCCTGGAATCTAGAAGATGGGGCTTTGCATCGTTTTGCAGCCCATGTGGTTATTCTTGCCACAGGAGGATATGGACGGGCTTATTTTTCTTGCACTTCTGCCCACACATGTACGGGTGATGGCAATGCCATGATTCTGAGAGCAGGACTTCCTTTGCAAGATATGGAATTTGTTCAATTTCATCCGACGGGACTTTATGGGGCAGGATGTCTTATTTCAGAAGGAGCACGAGGGGAGGGGGCTTACCTAATGAACAGTGAGGGAGAGCGCTTTATGGAACGCTACGCACCCACAGCTAAAGACTTGGCTTCTCGTGATGTGACAAGCCGTGCCATTACTATGGAAATCAATGCAGGGCGTGGCGTAGGTCCTTTAAAGGATCACATCCATCTTCATATGGAGCATATTGATCCCGCTATTCTTCAAGAAAAACTTCCTGGAATCGTAGAGCTTGCAAAGGTTTTTACAGGTGTTGATGCGTCTAAAGACCCTGTTCCTGTGTTGCCCACTGTTCATTATAACATGGGGGGAATCCCCACCAATCACCTGGGAGAAGTGTTGAATCCTACCGCACAAAATCCCGAGCAGGTTGTGCCAGGCTTGATGGCTATTGGGGAGACGGCGTGTGTATCGGTTCATGGGGCAAATCGTTTGGGGGCTAATTCCCTCCTGGATCTCATTGTCTTTGGACGCGCGGCGGCCATTCGGGCCAAGGAAATTATTGCAAAGGAAAAGAGCGTCAAACCCCTTCGTCCTCAAGAGGGCGAAGCAATTCTGTCCCAATTTGATGGGTTAAGATATGCAAAGGGTTCCTTAAAAACAGCGGATATTCGTCTAACTCTTCAGCGGGCTATGCAGACCCATTGTGCAGTCTTTCGGACTGAGGCGACATTAAGAGAAGGCATTGAAAAGATTAAGGACATTGCCACCTCTTACAAGGACATCCAACTCAATGACCGCTCTCTCATTTGGAATAGTGATCTTGTGGAGGCCTTAGAGCTTCAGAATCTTATTCAGCAATCTCTTGTGACTATTGAGTCAGCTCTCAATCGTACAGAAAGCCGGGGGGCGCACGCGCGTGAGGATTATCCGGAGCGGGATGATACCCACTGGATGAAGCATACGGTCGCTTCCCTTCAAGGCCATAAGGTGTCATTCACCTATCGTCCTGTGCATCTTTATACTATGACTCCTGAGGTGGATGTAATTCCTCCTCAGAAGCGTGTTTATTAAGAAGGAGCCTCAATATGGTACAACTACGCCTTCCGCCTAAATCCCGTCTTCAAAAAGGAAAAACCTATTCTTCCCTCTCGCAAGGGCCAGAGATGAAGCTTTTTCACGTCTATCGTTATGATCCTGATTCGGAAGATAACCCCCGCCTTGATACCTACGAGATTAATTTGAAAGAATGCGGTCCTATGGTCTTGGATGCGCTCATTAAAATTAAGAATGAAGTGGATACGACCCTTACCTTTCGCAGGTCTTGCCGAGAAGGCATCTGCGGCTCGTGTGCCATGAATATTGATGGGACCAACACCCTTGCTTGTATTAAACCTATTGAAGACTGCAAGGGGGATATCAAAGTGACGCCGCTCCCTCATCTTTATGTGGTGAAAGATCTTGTGGCTGATCTAAGCTTTGCTTACGCCCAATACACATCAATAAAACCCTGGCTTCAGGCGGACTCGTCTCCAGCGCCGGATAAAGAGCGCCTGCAAAGTCCAGAAGAGCGGAAAAAATTAGATGGCTTGTGGGAGTGCATTCTTTGTTTTTGCTGTACTACAAGTTGTCCCAGCTATTGGTGGAGCGGCGATAAATATTTAGGTCCCGCAACTTTACTTCAATCATATCGTTGGATTGCGGATAGTCGGGATGATGCGACAGGAGAGCGTCTGGATGACCTTGAAGATCCCTTTAAATTGTATCGGTGCCATACCATCATGAATTGCACAAATACATGTCCTAAGAATCTTAACCCCGCCAAAGCCATTGGAGAGATAAAGAAGAAGATGGTCGAACGGATCGACTAATATTGTCGAAATTTATCTATAATTTCCAAAATGCCATTCTCGTGCTGAAGAACAACTTGTCCATTTTCATCATAAGTAGCAAGATTATTTGCTTCCTGAAGAGCCCGTTCTTTTGACAAATGAACGGAGTGAGTTGGTCCATCTATTTCTTTGACGTACCACAATTTATTTATTTTTGAGTAGGTAACGTGAAAAAAATGAACAGGCGCAAACAAAGATTTTTTGTATAAAGTGTTTGTGTTCTGTCGATTAGATAAAATTCTTGTAAAAAAATTGTTATCTTGTAAATTTTTCATGTATTTTCCTCCTTTTTCCCTTCTTTTCATTTTAATTTTATGAATAAAAAACTAGGGTTCGGAAGTTTAATTCTTAACGAAGGTTAATCTGGCATTATGACGAGAACAGTTCTCTCATAATGATGAAGGAATAGAAGGAATGAAAGAAGATATATATAGTCAATTAGGTTAAAAAATTGCCTAATTTTGTCTCCCTTAAGTGTCATCCCCGCGAAGGCGGGGATCCAGGGTTTTTCTGGATTCCCGCTTTCGCGGGAATGACAAACGGGGGTAATTATGCAAGAGGCTGTTTTAGATAACAAACCTTAAGTATCTAAAAAGCTTCTTAACTTTCGTGACCGGCTAGGATGCTTAAGCTTGCGCAAAGCTTTGGCTTCGATCTGACGGATACGTTCGCGTGTTACGGCAAATTGTTGTCCCACCTCTTCCAAGGTATGGTCCGTATTCATACCAATTCCAAAGCGCATGCGCAAAACCCGTTCTTCACGAGGAGTGAGGCTTGCCAGAACCCGTGTTGTGGTTTCCCTTAAATTCGATAGGACAGCCGCATCCACAGGGACAACAGCGTTTTTATCCTCAATAAAATCGCCAAGGTGCCCATCTTCTTCATCTCCAATAGGAGTTTCTAAGCTGATGGGTTCTTTTGCAATTTTCATTACTTTGCGAACCTTATCGAGGGGCATTTTGAGTTTTTCAGCCAGCTCTTCAGGAGTCGGTTCTCTGCCAATTTCATGGAGCATCTGGCGTGAGGTTCTAACTAATTTATTAATGGTTTCAATCATATGCACAGGAATACGGATTGTACGGGCTTGATCAGCAATAGACCTTGTAATGGCTTGGCGAATCCACCAGGTGGCGTAAGTTGAAAACTTATAACCACGTCGGTATTCAAATTTATCCACAGCTTTCATTAACCCAATATTGCCTTCTTGAATTAGATCCAAAAATTGCAGACCCCGATTCGTATACTTTTTTGCAATGGAGATAACAAGACGAAGGTTGGCTTCGATCATTTCTTTCTTTGCGCGCGAGGACTCCCGTTCCCCTTTTTGAACGGTGTTGACGATGCGCCTAAACTCAGAAATGGGAAGGCCTGATTCTGCCGCCACTTCGGCAATGACTTGGCGAATATCTTGCGCCTCATCTTTGTGTTTTTCTAGAAACTTGTGCCACCCTTTTCCAGACAAAGAGGTCAGCTTTGCAATCCACTCAGGATCAAGCTCACTGCCATAATATTGTTCAAGGAAGCTTTCACGCTTTACCCCTGCAGATTCCGTAAGTCTTAAAAGACGTCCCTCAAGGCCAACAAGTTTACGGTTTAGGATATAGAGTTGTTCCACCAATTGCTCAATACGTGAGGCATTGAGGTGAATTCCCTCCATAAGCTGAATGAGCTGGTTGCGGTGTTCTTCATATTTCTTCTCCGTAGCTGATGAGGGAGATTTTCCTTCATGCAGTCCTTTTAAGCGTTGTTCTTGAAGCTTGCGGAGCTGTGCATAAGTCTTTGCGATTTGATCAAATGTTTCAACCACTTGTGGACGTAACGATTCTTCCATAGCGGAAATAGAAAGGCCGGCACCCTCTTCATCGCTAAAGCCACCGTCTTCTTCTGAAGGTTCTTCAATGAGAGGCTCTGCAACCAAAAGAGGTTCTCCTTCAAAATCGGCAGAAGCGGCTTCTTCATCAGAAGGACCATGTGTATAAGTGGACTCAATATCAATAATATCGCGCAAGAGCATCTGGTCTTGATTAAGGGCATCTCGCCAGGACACAATAGCACGAATAGTGAGAGGGCTTTCACAAATGGCCCCGATCATCATTTCTCTTCCAGCTTCAATACGCTTGGCAATTTCAATTTCGCCCTCACGGGAGAGAAGCTCAACGCTTCCCATCTCTCTCAAATAAAGACGGACAGGGTCATCCGTGCGACCAGCCTCGCTGTCTTCAGCGACCTCTGCGTCGCTTTCATCGTCAACCTTGGCGACTCCTGGCTTCTCTTCTTGCTCAGCCTCTTCGTCCTCTACCACATTGATTCCCATGTCTGAAATCATCGACATGATATCTTCGATTTGTTCGGAGTTAAGTTTATCCTCTGGCAAAGCTTCGTTAAGCTCTTCGTAGGTAATATAGCCGCGCTGCTTTCCTTGGGCTAAAAGACGTTTAATCGTCTTTTCGCTCAGCGTTTCCTTAACTTCTTTTTCTTCAAAATCTGGTGTGTCCGTCAGTGAAGGTGCCATTGTAGCCATAAGATTTATCCTTTAGTAATAGAGAGTACTAAACCATAATTAGTACCTAAAATACAACTCAATCCTGAACCAGTGTGTTTTTTTTCAACATCTTGAGGCGTTGCCAAGCTTTATCTGACATTTCCTCGGCTAAATTATCTTGCGCAAGTTTCAGATCATTTTTCCCGAGGGTACTTTGCATACGGTTAAAAATTTCTTTCCATCCTTGCCGCGCTTCTTCCAAAGAGGCTGACGGTTGCGCAAAAGCCCCATGAATAAGAAGATGAGGGGATAAAAGCGTGTTTATCTCATCTTCAAATCCCCTATGCAGGAGGTAATCCTTCACTGGCGTTTCGTCAAGGATATCATCCGCATAAAGTTGTAACATAGCCTCTTTCAAGTTATGCAAACGCGCGTCTTTAAAATCTAAAGCCGCAAGATCATCACTAGTTTCATTTATTAATGTGGGGTGATTTATAAGAATTGCAAGGAGAAGCCGCTCATGAATTAATAAAAAATTTAAATTTCCTCTTTTGAGGGAAGAAACAGGAGTCGTTTTTTCCTTTTTTCCTACAATGTTTTTGTAAAAAAGATCAGTAAAAGCATAGTGATAATTTTTTCGCACATCTGAATGGGGTATGGTTTTTTCCCATAAGGCACATTGCTTTTGAAGGGCTGCCTTTTGCTCAGGTGTTTTAAAAGATTTTCCGTTTGTTAAAAAGATCCACAAAGCGTCGAGAAGAGAATGGGGGGTTTCAAGAAGGTTTTTAAACAAAGAGTCTTTCTGAACTAAACTATCTGGATCTTCTCCTGCGGGCAGAAAAATAAACCGCAAAGAATAACCCGGCTTTAAAAGAGGCAAAACCCGCTCTGCGGCCCGTGCTGCGGCCTTAAGGCCGGCACTGTCTCCATCAAAGCATAAGATAGGTTCAGGCGAGAGACGCCACGCGAGCAGGATTTGATCTTCCGTGAGCGCCGTTCCTAAAGGGGCAACGGCTCCTTTAAAGCCTGCTTGCTGAAGGGAAATAACATCCATATACCCTTCTACAATAAGAAGGGGGTCAGACGGCGCCTTGTCCTTGGCATGATTATATCCATAAAGAAGTTTTCCCTTGGAAAAGAGGGGTGTTTCAGGGGAATTCAAATACTTTGGCTCACCTGCTTCTAACAGACGTCCTCCAAAGCCAACAATATTTCCACGGGCATCATGAATGGGGAACATGAGACGCCCTCGAAAACGGTCATAAGGGGCGGATCCGGGCTCCCCTTGAACAGAAAGACCTGCTTTCACAAGAACGTCCGTTGAAAAACCCTTGTCTTTGAGATGAGTTTCGAGAGTGTGCCGTCCGTCAGGCGCATAACCAAGGGTGAATTTTTTGAGAGTATCTCGGGTGAGCCGTCGCCTTTCCGTATAGTGAAGGGCGGTCGTTCCTTTGGCATGAAACAGGTTTTTTTGAAACCATAGACTTGCTTCTTGGAGAGCGCCCTTAAGGGGGGATAAATCTTCCTGAGGTTCCGCCTCAGGGGAAGCCATATCTTGAGGAAGCGGAAGGCCCACGCGGTTTGCAAGCTCCTTCACCGCTTCCATGAAGGTATAATTTTGGGCCTCCATCAAAAAGCGAATGCCATCTCCGTGCGCGCCACAGCCAAAACAATGGTAAAATTCCTTTTCCTCATTCACTGTAAAGGAGGGAGTTTTTTCGTGGTGGAAAGGGCATAGGCCTGTAAATTCGCGTCCTTTGCGGGTGAGCTTAACCTTTGCCCCGATGATTTCAGCAAGGGACAGGCGAGAGCGGAGCGTATCTAAAAATTTACCCTGAAGTTGCACCTGTGATCCTTAGGTTGAGGTGGTTTTAGTCATGGTTATGGTTCTTTCCTCTCTCCTTGTCATCCCCGAGCTAGAAGTTCTTGATTTGCAAAGAAAATCCTAGAACTTCTAGCTCGGGGATGACAAAAAACCTCAAATCTGAATTCAAGTCTCAATATGTCAGAAAGAGAGGAAAAAAGGCAAGAAATTTGGAGAGGGGATGTTATTTATATACACGTTTGTAGGTAAGCTCTTCTACCGCTCCCACAAGGGGAGAGGTAATGAAAATCCAACTCCTAAGGCTGCGCGGTCACTTCTTATGGCAGCACCCGCCCCCCATCCCTTTCACGGGTGCTATGAAGGTAACGGCATCATTTTTTTCAAAGGAAAGTGTAACAGGAACCTCGTCTCCTTCTTGGAGAGGAGAATGAATCTTCATCAACATCACGTGATGTTCGCCGGGCTTTAAGTTCGTAGACCCTCTCGTAGGGATTTCAATGAATGCCACCTCCCTCATACGAAAGACACCGTTTTCTTCCACGTGCGTGTGAAGTTCCGTGTGGGCACAAGCATCAATCTGAGCGTCTATAAGCTTTTCAGGAGTCTCTCCTGTGTTGACAAGAGTCATAAACAAAGCCGCATTGGGCCCTGTTGAGGCGCGTACCCAGGGATTTTCTATGTGAATGTCCGCGAGGGCAGGGGAGGAGAGGATAGACCCGAGTGTTATTCCCGTGTAGGCTGGGGCCCAGCAACAGATTAAAAAGAACATTTTGCTTGTACGAGACAATATTCCCTCCTTTGACTCTAAAGGTTCAAATGGCCAATCGGAAAATTTGAACTTTGTAAAGGTATATGAGAAAATAAAAATAGATTATAGTGAGGACTTTATGATAAGGAAAGATATCTCTTCAGCAGGTATTTTGAGGGATATTGAAGAGGTCTATGCCTTAGCAATGGAAAAAGGAAATTTTACAGCCGCCCTTAGGGCTAAGGAATTACTCGGACGAGAGTGCGGTCTTTTTTCGGTTTCCAAGAAAAAGAGGTTCTCTTTAGCGGATCTTTCAGAAGAAGATCTCAATCGGTTGATACAAGAGCTTGAGGCTCAAATAAAGTGTGAAAGTTAACCATAAGAAAGGATATAGTTTAATGAAATCGGTTATGACTGCAGGGCTTGTAGCCCTTTCTACCGCTGTTTCTGCGTGTAATGATCCTGCAAAACACGCCAATAGCATTACCACCCCTTCTGGGCTTGTCTATTCGGACATGACTGTGGGAAAAGGGGCATCTCCTAAAAAAGGTCAAACCGTTTCTGTGCACTACACAGGATGGTTGGAAGATGGGAAAAAATTTGATAGCTCCGTCGATCGCAATGAGCCATTCGAGTTCCTTATAGGCGCCCAACAAGTCATCCCTGGCTGGGATGAAGGTGTTTCAACGATGAAAGTAGGGGGTCGGCAAAATTTAATGTTGCAAGGAGGGCAAAAAATCAGCTATGTATGAGCCCTCCTTCACGAATATTTTTGACAGGTAAACCCTCAATTAAGGGTATGTTAGTCGAAGCCGTGAAGCAGCAAAAATGGAGGGATGGCCGAGCGGTCAAAGGCAGCAGACTGTAAATCTGCCGACGTACGTCTACGCAGGTTCGAATCCTGCTCCCTCCACCATAGCTTTTACTTTATTTCTACTCTTGTTATCTCTCTCTCCTGTATGCCAAAATCTTGTCTATCTTTCTTTTGTTTAGTGACAGTTTATAGGAAGAGTGCCGCTTTTCTATTAACAGGAGGACTCATGCTTCAGGGATGTACAGAACAAAACATAACGTTGCTTGCTGACCCACAAGTTATCGCCACTTCTATTGTTGAGAATCATGAACCATTAGTTGATCTCAAGAACCAAACGATCATTGCCTATGGCCCTTCTCCAGAAATTCCGAATAATACGGATTATACGAAAATGCGCAAAACCGTGTATGAAAAACTTATCCAGGCTCAATCTCTTTTGCCTGAGGGTCTTAAGCTTTGTCTCTATGAAGGATATCGGAGCCTATCTTTGCAAGAGAAGCTCTTTAACGGCCGCTACCTAAAAGTACAAAACCTTCACCCAGAATGGTCTCAGGAGGAGGTTTTTAATGAAACAATGAAACTTGTTTCCCCTGTTATAAATCAAGACGGCTCGCAAAATATTCCCCCCCATTCTACAGGTGGGGCTATTGATATTTATCTCATCGATCTAAAAGGACAGCCTGTGGATATGGGAATTCAAGTGAAAGATTGGATGGAGGATAAGGATGGGTCCCTTTCTCAAACAAATTCTCAAATAATTTCTCAAGAAGCGCAAGAGCATCGGAAAATTATGAATCAGGTGTTGCTAGCTGTTGGATTTATAAACTATCCGACAGAATACTGGCATTGGTCTTATGGAGATCGCTATTGGGCTTATCAAACGGGTTGCTCTTGTGCGATTTATGGGACGGTAGAATGACTTCCAATGGAAATGTGCTCTCGATTGTTATCTGATGAGGAAAAGGCTGTGACCTCTTTAATCATCCCTCTCGCCCCTTTTTACTTCATCCGCCATGGAGAAACGGACTGGAATCGGCGTAATATTATTATGGGAAGAATGGATATTCCTTTGAATGAGCTTGGGCTTCAACAAGCCCATGAGGCTTCACAACTTCTGGAAAATGAAAATTTTGACATCATTGTCTCAAGTCCAAGGATAAGGGCTCAACAAACAGCTGAAATCATCGCAAAAAGGACACACAAACCGGTTGTGTTTAAAGATGGCCTCACTGAAATCGTGTGGGGAGAAGCCGAAGGGACGCCCTTCGACTCAACCAAATCGTTATTTGATGACGCCCATAGACCAAAGGGGGCAGAAACCTTTGCGGCCTTCCAAAAACGCGTCCTTGAAGCGATCTCCTCCGTATTAGTCATGGGAGATCTCCCTCTCATTGTTTCTCATGGGGGCGTATTTAAGGCATTAACTCATTATATGGGATATAAAGATCTGAGTTCATCCAATTGCATCCCTTTCTTTTTTAGCCCCCCTGACACCCCTACTTATCCTTGGAGTGTTTGTCCTCTGGGTGAGGAAGAGATGTAAGGTGTAAGACCCATGAGGTTATCGCTTTTTGATTTGAGTCATCGACCGTGTTACGTTGGCTCGTGAATCCAGATAACGTTTCATAAAAGCTAAGCTTACAAAGAAGAAGAAAGAAAATCCCAAAAGCCAGTTCGAATATGCCACCCCCATCGCTTCATAACCAACGATAATTCTAAGCCCATAAAGGGAGGCGAGCACCATGATGCCCATGAGGGCATATCGCTTCTCAACCATGAAATACAAGACTGTGGTTATCATATAAGCTCCTAAGCCCCCTAAAACAGCTAAAGGTAAAAACACCAGGCTGAGCATGTTGGCCCCCACTAAGAGAAAACAAGCAACAAAAAAAGCAACAGGAATAGGCAAAACCCCACGGGCAAGCGGACGCCGGCATTTGATGGGATGAGATCGATCTGCCTCAAGGTCAAACAGGTCGTTGAGTAAATAAATTGCTGATGAAGAGAGAGAAAGGGCACAAAAAGCAATCAGTGTGTTCAAGACCATCTGGAGGTGCATCACCTGAAAAGAGGCTAAGAGGGGCAAAAAGACAATTAAATTCTTAATCCATTGATGAAGATGAAGAGATTGAATGATGTTGTTGCCAAATGAGTCTGTGTTTTTAAAAATTTTTGAAGGCGGGGTTGTTTTTTTTAAGGTTTTTAAAATACGTGTAGGAGGATTCACCACAATGATGTCAGCCGACTTATTCCATACAGGTAAATCATGGCGAGAATTGCCAACATATCCAAACTTTTTGTCTCCAAATAACGACACAAGTTTTTGCGCCTTATTGTGAGAGCGCATATTTATTGTGCCATCACTCGCAATAACATCATCAAATAACCCCAGATAACGCGCAACTTCTTGAGCGAGCAAGATATCAGAACCGGTTGCTAAGATAAGAGAGCGTCCTTTTTGTTTTTGGTCTTTTAGATAAGCCAGCACATCTTGATTGTAGGGCAATAAGTCTGCCCGCATAGAAATACGGTGTGCCAGCTGCCTTTTAAAATAAGCACGCCCTTTTAAAAACCAAAAGAAAAGAAAAAAGAGTTGGAGCGGATATTGTTTAAGAAAAAGAAAAATGGATTCAAAGGTTAAATCTGTGTGAATGAGAGACCCATCTAAATCAACGGCTAAGGGACTTGATTCATTCATGGGTGGATCTTATCACCGTCACGGCGACCCGCACAATCTAAGAATGCACAAAAAAGTGTATGAGACATTCGGAACACTCTTTTTCATTAAGACAGACTTTTTCAACTCGATGGAGACCCGAGAAAACTGACCCTCAACAACTCTGTCGTTTTCTGGTGGGCGCTGCAGGATTCGAACCTGCGACCCGCTGATTAAGAGTC
>JACPNY010000016.1 GCA_016185255.1 Pseudomonadota bacterium | reverse complement strand
TATCGGTGTAGCAGTGGTCAGTGGAGCAGGAGCCAGAAAGTTTCTGAATACTGCTATACTGTTACACTGCATCACTGATTTCTTACTTCAAAATTTTCGCTACAACGCCCGCACCAACGGTTCGGCCGCCTTCACGAATCGCAAAACGAAGGCCATCGGTCATCGCAATTGGTGCAATCAACTCAACTTCCATCGTTACATTATCCCCAGGCATCACCATCTCTACTCCCTCTGGAAGCTTCACAGTGCCCGTGACGTCTGTCGTCCGAAAGTAAAATTGAGGACGATAGTTCGCAAAAAACGATGTGTGTCGTCCCCCTTCTTCTTTCTTCAAAATATAGGCCTCACACATAAACGTTGTGTGGGGCGTGATGGAGCCTGGCTTTGCCAACACTTGGCCACGCTCTACTTCTTCCCTCTTTGTTCCACGCAATAGCGCTCCAATGTTATCTCCCGCTTGTCCTTGATCGAGGAGCTTGCGGAACATTTCAACGCCCGTCACTGTGGTTTTCACCGTTGGCTTTAAGCCAATGATTTCCATTTCTTCTCCCACCTTCACAACGCCGCTCTCAACACGCCCTGTCACAACCGTTCCGCGTCCTGAAATTGAGAACACATCTTCAATCGGCATCAGGAATGGCTTGTCAATAGCGCGCTCTGGCTGAGGAATATAAGTATCAACCTGCGTCATCAAGTTTAAAATCGCATCCTTTCCAATAGGATCCTCACGGCCTTCTAGAGCGCAGAGCGCTGATCCCTTCACGATAGGAATATCGTCTCCAGGGAACCCATAAGAAGACAAAAGCTCGCGGATTTCCATCTCAACGAGCTCAAGCAATTCAGGGTCATCCACCTGGTATAGGCCGTAAAGGTTGCTCCTCCACTTTCCGCCAATACCTTCGTAATCGCCGCCGTTAACGTCGTCTTCCCATGGTCCACGTGACCTATCGTCCCTATGTTACAATGGGGCTTCTTCCTCTCAAATTTCTCTTTTGCCATGTTATCTTCTCCTCTAGGCGTATTTAGATTTTACTTCATCAGCAACATGCTGGGGAACTTGTTCATAGTGGTCAAACTGCATGGTAAACTGCGCGCGGCCTTGACTCATGGACCTCAAGGTATTCACATATCCAAACATGGAGGCCAGAGGCACAAACGCGTCTACCACACGCGCATTTCCGCGTTGATCCATACCTGAAACTTGACCTCGACGACTATTCAAGTCACCAATAATATCTCCCATATACTCTTCTGGCGTCACAACTTCAACCTTCATGATTGGTTCAAGAAGTTTTGGGTCTGCTTTAGGCACACCTTCGCGAAAAGCTGCACGAGAGGCAATTTCAAAAGCGAGCACACTTGAGTCCACATCATGATAGGCCCCATCAAAGAGAGTTACCTTATAATCAATCATAGGAAAGCCCGCGATCACACCGGTTTCACTCGCTTGGAGAAGCCCCTTTTCAACACCAGGAATATATTCTTTGGGCACAGCCCCTCCCACGATGGCGTTCACGAAGGAGTACCCTCCTCCCGCTTCAACAGGTTCAAAACGCAACTTAATACGCGCAAACTGACCCGCACCACCCGTTTGTTTCTTATGGGTATAATCCACTTCTGCTTTTTTCGTAATGGTTTCACGGTAGGCCACTTGAGGCGCACCCACGTTAGCTTCCACCTTAAATTCACGCCGCATACGATCTACAATGATGTCGAGGTGAAGCTCCCCCATTCCTTTAATAATCGTTTGCCCCGATTCGATGTCACTTGCCACCCGGAAAGATGGATCTTCTGACGCCAAGCGCGCAAGAGCAAGACCCATTTTTTCTTGGTCAGCCTTTGTCTTGGGCTCAACGGCCACTTCAATCACGGGCTCTGGAAAGATCATGCGCTCAAGAACAATTGGTTTTGCGGGATCACAGATGGTGTCACCCGTCGTTGTGTTTTTCAAGCCACACAAGGCCACAATATCACCTGTGCGTGCTTCCTTAATATCTTCACGAGAGTTTGCATGCATCAAAAGCATCCGCCCAACTCTCTCTTTCTCGTCCTTTATGGAGTTCAAAAGATAAGATCCTGAATTCAAAATACCGGAATAAATTCGCACGAAGGTCAAGGACCCCACAAAAGGATCGGTCATGATCTTAAAGGCCAACCCACAGAATGGCTCATCATCAGAAGGATTGCGCACTAATTCCTTATCACCATCAACAGACTCTCCCTTCATCGACCCAACATCTAAGGGAGAAGGAAGGAAATCCACAACTGCATCAAGCAGAGGCTGAACTCCCTTGTTTTTAAAAGCAGATCCACACAAAACAGGAACAAATTTAGCGGTTACAGTGCCTTTACGAATACATTTCTTAAGGGTATCCACATCGGGCTCTTCTCCTCCGAGGTAAGCTTCAAGAGCTACGTCATCCTGCTCAACAGCCGTTTCCACAAGCCTTGCACGGTAATCTGCCGCTTGAGCCTGAAGGTCTTGAGGAATATCCTCTATGACATATTCCGCGCCCATGGTCTCGTCTTTCCAACGAATAGCTTTCATTTGAATAAGATCAACGATTCCCACAAAGTCAGATTCTGTGCCGATGGGCAAATGGATAACAAGAGGAAGGGCTCCTAAGCGGTCAACAATCATATCAACCGTCCGGAAGAAGTTTGCTCCGATCCGATCCATTTTATTGACAAAGCAAATCCGCGGAACGTGATATTTGTCTGCTTGGCGCCATACAGTTTCTGATTGAGGTTCAACCCCTGCGACACTATCAAAAACAGCAACCGCCCCATCAAGAACCCGTAAAGAGCGCTCAACTTCAATCGTAAAGTCCACGTGGCCTGGAGTGTCGATAATATTAATTCGATGATCATTCCAAAAACATGTGGTCGCAGCAGAAGTAATGGTTATTCCCCGCTCTTGCTCCTGCTCCATCCAGTCCATGGTGGCAGCGCCTTCATGGACCTCTCCAATTTTATGGGATTTCCCCGTGTAATAGAGAACACGTTCTGTGGTGGTTGTTTTGCCCGCATCAATGTGGGCCATAATGCCAATATTGCGATACTTCTCAAGAGGAGTCTGACGTGCCATCTTAGTTCATTCCCCTTACCATCTAAAGTGGGAGAAGGCTTTGTTTGCCTCTGCCATTTTATGGGTATCTTCCCGCTTTTTCACAGCAGATCCGCGGTTATTCGCCGCATCCATAAGCTCTGCCGCAAGGCGAGCTGTCATTGTTGTTTCTGAACGCTTGCGCGCACTCCCAATAATCCAACGAATACCTAAAGCTTGCGCCCGCACACTCCGCACTTCAACGGGAACTTGGTAGGTAGCTCCTCCCACCCGGCGAGAGCGCACCTCAACAGAAGGCTTTACATTTTCAAGCGCCTCATGAAAAAGCTGCAAAGAATCTTGGCCTGTCTTTGTTTTGACATGATCAAGAGCACCATAAACAATGGACTCCGCAACAGACTTTTTTCCTTGATACATCAAACAACTCATAAATTTCGATAAAATCGTATCCCCATACTTTGCGTCCGGCAAAACGGGTCTTTTTTCTGCACTGTGTCTTCTTGACATGCTTTTCTCTCCTACTTCGGACGCTTCGCGCCATACTTGGACCGTCGTTGGCGTCGCTTTTGAACGCCTTGAGTATCCAGAGTACCACGAATAATATGATAACGCACACCTGGCAAGTCGCGAACACGCCCACCCCGAATCAAAACCACCGAGTGTTCTTGAAGGTTGTGCCCTTCACCAGGAATGTAACCTGTTACTTCATAACCATTGGTCAACCGTATACGAGCAACCTTACGCAACGCCGAGTTTGGTTTTTTTGGGGTTGTCGTCATCACCCGCGTACATACGCCACGCTTTTGAGGATTCCCCTGCAAAGCTGGGACCGTATTACGCACTTCCTTATCCTGCCGTGGCTTTCTGATCAATTGGTTAATCGTCGGCATTAAACGTGTTTCCTTTCACATTCCATTTTACACCCAGTGCATTTAAGCGAAATAAAGGCGGAAGGCAAGCCCCCACCTATTTCAAAAATTAATTAATCTTTTGTAGCCAATCTTTTGCGTCGCGTCTATAGCAGAAATCAAGGGTTAGGACAGAAAAATCACAAGGATCTTTTACCTGGCCCTGAAGGGACTATACCACCAGCGCTCTAATGACGGGCGAATAATAATCTTATGAACAAAACGAGTCAAGCCCTCTCTTTCTCTTTTTTTGTGTAGTCAGTTTTTAGCAAGCCGTTCTTTTATAGGAGGCTCATGAAAATTAAATTTCTTAATTAAGTAAAATTTTCCGTAAATTTTTCATTATGTTATTACAAAACAAAGGACCGTATTGATTTTTTGTTGCAAAATTTAAATTTTTATCTTAAAAATAAGAACGACAACAATATCCTAATAACTATAAAAAATAGGTGCATTTATGAAAAAAACTATCTTTTTGCTAGGAACTATTTCATTGTTAGCCGCAACGCCTATCTTGGCGATGGAAGGCCCACAAGACGTGACGGACACACGATCAACAACCTCTCTGAGGCCTCTGAGGCCTATCTTTTCAAAGGATTTAACTCCAGACTATCTACAAAACGAAACACTTATTGAAGATCTTGAAAAACATGCCTCTTTTCTGAAAACCACTGACGACGGGGTTGAAGAATGCAGATATGTGGGAAAAACCTCTGTTCAGGAACTCTCAAAATTCATTCGTTCTATTAAGAGCACAAGTTGGAACGTACCTACTTCGACTACTGACTCTATAACTTTTCATGCAAAAACATCTTGGCTGGTTCTAGGCACTCAAGTTATTGACCTACCTTTCAACAGGTTCAAGTCTGTCCCGGTCGATCCCTTGCTGGAAACATCTCCTTCAACTGGGACAACCCTTAAGAGTCCTCCTCTCTTACAAGATTGGATTGCCTCAGGTCTTACAAAAACAAATCCTATTGTTGTTACAGAAGGTCAAACGCTGACTGTAACTTGCGACTTTGAACCAGCAACGGAAGTAACAGAGATCTCCTTCCTTAACTCCGCCCAGAATGCTTATTATCCTGGAGGAGTTACTGTGCAGCCTGGAGAGACACGAGCTGTGTTTACTTCTACTGTTCCAACGACTTGGTTAGTGATTCGTCACCCCGGGTTTAATGGGACTGATACACTTACGCTTGGTGTCGTAAAGTTCAAGGCGCTTGATATAGAGCTAAAATAAACTCAGATATAACACCCTCCATACAAAGCCCCTATCAACGGTAGGGGCTTTTTTTGGCAATAGTTAGGATACGCGATCTTATCTCAAGTTGAGTTTTGGATAAGGAATTAGACTCTTTCATATAAAACAGAGGTAGTTCGCGTCATTGCAAGGATAGTGTTAAAAAACAAGAAATCATCAAAATTTCCTGTTGCAAATCCCCAATTTATGACTTAAAAAAGTAATCCGACCATGATTTGTTACAACATTAAAAAAAAGGTGATATTTATGAAGAAAAATATTTTTACATTACTCGTAACTGCTTCAATTTTGGCTGCAACGCCTGTATTTGCAATGGATGATTCAGATCCACAAGTTGTTTACGCAACAGCTAAATCTAGACCTGCTATCACAAACAAAACTGCAGATCTGACTGACCCAACAGTTGTTGATGATTTGGAAACATACGGCACTCTTATCAGAAGCACTGATGAGGGCCTTGAAGTATTTGAATACGATGACACCACTCTGTCTACTGATAATTTAGTGAGCGCACTTAGGTCTGCTTCAATCAAGACTTGGACAGATGTTGACCATCAGGACGATACGATAACTTTTGAACTATATTTAAGCAAAAAAGCGCAAACTTCGAAAAACCTCACTACGCTGTTGTTTAACAAAATAGACACTTTGACTGATCCTAAAGCTAAGGCTTCTTCAACGGTTTCGTCTTCTCCAAAAAAGGCTTCTCCATCTCATTCACGCTCTAACTCCTCCTCTTCTGATGAGGAAGTGACAACAACAGCAAAAGCAATCACACTTAGTAACCCTGCTTTTTTACCCGATTGGGTTGACCTAGGTCTTATAAAGACAAACCCCATCGTTGTTAAAGAAGGCCAGACACTGACTGTAACGTGTGAGTTTGATGAAGCAACGGAAGTAACAGAAATCTCCTTCCTTAATTCCGCACAGAATGGTTATTACTCTGGAGGAGTTACGGTACAACCTGGAGAGAAAAAAGCTACATTTACCTCTGTTGTTCCAACGGGAGAAACACAAGCCTGGTTACTGATTCGTAACCCCGGTTTTAATGGGACCGATAAACTTGCTCTTGGTGTAAACCTCACGGACCTTAACATAGAGATTAAAGACTAATCACACTTAGGTGTAAGATCCTAAATAAGAAGCCCCTATCTTTAGATAGGGGCTTTTTTATGGTCGCCTGACCTCAATTCTATGAAATAAACTCAAACAATAAAAAAATAACAAGGCACCAAATTTCTTATTGCAATGTTTAAATTTATGGTTTAAACAAAAAATTGACCACAACTTGTTACAACATTAAACAAAGGTGATTATTATGAAAAACAGTATTTTTACACTACTCGTAACTGCAGCAGTTTTGGCTGCAACCCCTGTGTTGGCCATGGATCCAAACCAAGAAGTTCCTGCAATCTCCGTTAAAGGCAGACCTGTCATTGATAAGTCCGCAAGAGATTTAAAGGGCGTTGTGGATGATTTAGAGACCAACGGGTCTATCCTCGCTATGATGAGCACCGGAAAGAAGGGACGCTTTAGTTATGATGAAAAGAAGAACTATAAACTAGACCAGATGGTGGGTGCATTACGCGACTCTAATTTCCTAACCTGGGGACCAGTTACCTATGGAGATGACCGGATAGAGTTTGCAATCAGCTTAACCACGCCCACTCAAAAAAACAAGACTGGAGCACTTTCTCCAATAGTTTTTGAAAGAGACGGTATCGTTGGGGATACGCCTCCATCTTCTCCTAAGGCTTCTAAGAAGTCTCCTAAGCACAGTCCAGTAAGCTCCCCTGAGAGCAGTGATGATGAAGGCACGACAGCACCATCGAAAGCCATCACAATGAAGAATCCTAACTTTTTAGAAGACTGGCTTGAGTTCGGTCTTATAAAGACAGATCCTATCGCTGTTAAAGAAGGTCAGACACTGACTGTGACGTG
>JACPNY010000010.1 GCA_016185255.1 Pseudomonadota bacterium | reverse complement strand
CATCTCACCAATATGTTTCGCCAATTTCACATCTTTAAGGCTATGGAGTGGAAAGTGCCGCACTATGCCCACATTCCTTTAATCCATGGAGCGGATGGGGCAAAGCTCTCCAAGCGCCATGGCGCCTTGGGCGTTGAAGCTTATCGAGATATGGGATTTTTGCCCGAGGCCTTGCGGAATTACCTCTTACGCCTGGGCTGGAGCCATGGGGACGCGGAGATTATTTCTACCGATGAAGCCATTGCGTGGTTCGATCTTGATCATGTGGGCAAATCGCCCGCCCGCTTTGATTTTGTTAAATTAGGCAACCTTAATGGTCATTATATCCGAGAAGCGGACAATGATCGTCTTGTCTCGCTGGTGATTCCTTTTATTGAAGCCCTCTTAGGAAGTTCTGTTTCTGCAGAAGGGGCGGATTTATTACACAGAGGAATGAATGGGCTGAAACAACGGGCAAAAACCCTTATAGAACTTGCGGAGAATTCTCTGTTTTACGTTAAAACCCCGGTCTTGGACGATGAGGCCAAAAAGCTTTTAAATGAGGAAGGACTGGAAATTCTACGACTTATGGAAAACCACCTCTCCTCTTTTCCTGACAATACATGGACAGAGTCTTCTCTCGAAGCTTATGCCCGAAATCTTGCAGAAGAAAAGGATCTGAAGCTCGGTAAGATGGCTCAACCCTTGCGCGCAGCCTTAACGGGGAAGTCCGTGTCCCCCAGCGTCTTTGACATTATGCATGTGTTGGGAAAGGACAAGACCTTAGAAAGACTGCGGCCGATGTTGGGAGAATCCCCCCACAGATGACTTTGTTCAAGTGTCATCCTCGACTTAGATGCTCTTGTTTTGCAAAGCAAAACTTAGAGCGTCTTGATCGGGGATGACAAATGTTAACGAGAAAACCAAGGAAGCGTTAGTTTAAGGCCCGTCTCAAGGGAATAACCAGGCTCATACCCTATAAGATTTCTAGCTTTTTCTATGTTTGCGAAAGAATGCTGTATATCCCCTGGGCGTGTTTCCCGATAAAGAGGGAGGAGATCATCGCCCACCCCTAGTTCGTTTTTGATTAAGGAATACAGCTCTAAAAGCGTTGTTCTTGTTCCACAGCCGATATTAAAAACATCCCCATAAGCTTGGGGATTTTGACATAAGGCGGCCTTTATATTGGCTTGAACCACATCCTCCACATAACAAAAATCTCTTGAGGTTGATCCATCCCCATTAATATAGCAGGGTTGCGTCTTGATCAAAGATTGGATCCATAAGGGAATAACGGCAGCATAGGAGCTGTCTGGGTCTTGACGAGGGCCAAAAACGTTAAAATATCTTAAGCCAATCGTTGGAAGTCCATAGCACCGAGAAAACACCTGTCCATAGAGTTCATTCATTCTTTTTGACGCAGCATAAGGCGAAAGAAGGTTTCCAAGGTGGCCTTCCTCCTTTGGAAGAGTGGGATCATCCCCGTAGACAGCACTTGAGGACGCATACACAACACGGGAAACCTTATTTTCTTCTGAGGCACGGAGTATATTTAAAAAGCCTGTAACATTGATGTCATGGGTTGTAACGGGATCTTTTAAGGAATGGGGAACGCTTCCCAAAGCGGCATGATGTAAAACATAATCCACCCCTTTTGCAAGGGCAGAACACGTTTTGTAGTCTCGACTATCCCCCTCTACAAAAGTGAACTCCTTCGATTTTTCTGGAGGAAGACGCCTCAAGACATCAGCTATATTTTCTTTTTTTCCTGTCAGAAAATTATCTAAGCCAACAACGCGTTGACCATTTTTCAATAAGGTCTCAAGCAAGTGCGAGCCAATAAAGCCCGCGACCCCTGTTACAAGCCATGTTGCTGGTGAATCATGCGTTAAGAGCATCCACTCGTCGCTCCACACGTGTCGCACTTGAAACAGGTTCCATTGCGCACAAGGGTGAAGTTGCCACATTCACCGCAGGCGTCTCCTGCATAGCCCTTAAGCTTCGCTTGAACGCGGCGTTCCTCAACTTCGGTAATGGATGCTGAGCCTATGATAGGTTGTACGGATTCTGTTCCTGTGGCTTCGTGAAGTAAATAGGCGTCCTGATCTCGATTGGCAGGCGGCATGACAAAGAGACTATTTCGAACATAGCCATTACTCGTCAAACTGTTAACAAGATCTCCTTTTCCTTTCCCCTTTTTGACAAGAACCCCTTTTTCAGCTTCCACTCGGCCAATGGTATCTGGGCGTAAGTCGAGGGGTTCTGCGTGAACAAGGTCTGTTCGTCCCAGGTAAGAAATGGCAAGCTCACGGAAAATGTAATCGAGGATGGACGTTGCCATTTTAATGGTATCGTTCCCGGAAACGGGCCCTGAGGGTTCAAAGCGCGTAAAGACAAAGGCATCCACATATTCATCGAGAGGAACTCCATACTGAAGTCCAATGGAGATCGCCATGGCAAAGTTATGCATCAAGCTACGGAAAGAAGCTCCTTCCTTATGCATATCAATAAAGATTTCCCCTAAGCTCCCATCGTCATATTCCCCTGTACGGAGATAAACCTTGTGTCCCCCAACAGAAGCTTTTTGCGTATAGCCCTTCCGACGATTAGGGAGTTTTTGCCGATCGGCACGATGAATAAACCGCTCGACAACACGTTCCACCACTTTTTCGGCAACAACTTTTGCGCGCTCTGTCGCTGGCATATCATAAAGGTTTTCTGCTGTATCTTCGCCCAAAAGAGAAGCATTTAAAGGCTGGGAAAGCTTTGAGCCATCTCGATAAAGAGCGTTGGCTTTCAAACACAAGCGCCATGACAGAAGATAGGCTTCTTTGCATTCCTCAATGGTGGCCGTGTTTGGCATGTTAATGGTTTTTGAAATTGCGCCTGAAATGAAGGGCTGGACTGCTGCCATCATGCGAATGTGGCTTTCAACAGAGAGATAGCGCTTGCCTGTTCGACCACAGGGATTGGCACAATCAAAAACAGGGAGATGCTCTGGTTTCAGGTGCGGCGCTCCCTCAACGGTCATGGTCCCACAACAATAGGCATTTGCAGCCTCAATATCGTCTCGCTTAAAGCCCAAGTGCGCCAGTAAATCAAAGCGCACATCATTGAGCTGAGCGTCCGTTAAAGCGAGAATCTTTTTGCAAAACTCATCTCCTAAGGTCCAGCGATTAAAGACAAATTTAATATCAAAGGCAGACTTTAAATTTTCTTTTAAAAGATCAATTTCGCGATCTGTAAAACCTTTATCTCGTAAGGCCTTAAAATTGATGCCAGGGGCGCCCTCAAGAGTTCCTTGTCCTACAGCAAAAAGCGTAATGTCTTTAATTTGTTTATCTGTGTACCCGAGAACTTGCAGGGCCTGAGGAACCAGACGATTGATAATCTTAAAGTAACCGCCTCCTGCAAGCTTTTTAAATTTCACCATGGCAAAATCAGGCTCAATACCAGTTGTATCACAATCCATGACAAGACCTATGGTTCCTGTGGGGGCAATACAGGTCGCTTGCGCATTGCGATAGCCATGCTTTTTACCAATCTCAAGAGCTTTATCCCAAGATTTACGGCACGCTTGTATCAAGGCAGGAGAGGGGCAATCCTTGTCGATCAAGGGAACAGGTAAAATTTCGAGCTCTTCATATCCTTCTTGTTTGCCGTAAGCGGCGCGCTGATGGTTTCGCATAATGCGTAACATGTCTTTTTCATTGAGCTTATAATGCTTAAAAGCGCCCAGTTGAGCAGCCATTTCCGCCGATGTGGCATAAGAAACACCCGTCATCAGGGCCCCAAGGGCGCCTGCAATGGCACGCCCTTCTTTGCTATCATAGGGAATGCCGGAAGCCATTAAAAGACCGCCAATGTTAGCATAGCCTAGTCCCAGGGTGCGGAACTCATAAGAAAGCGCTGCAATTTCTTTTGAAGGGAATTGCGCCATCATCACGGAAATTTCAAGGGCAATGGTCCATAAGCGCACTGCATGCTCAAAGGCGGGAACATCAAAGTGCAGCTCCCCTGCCTTAGTTATTTTTCCGTGATGATTCATGAACGCAACAAGATTAAGCGACGCTAAATTGCACGCCGTATCATCCAAAAACATATACTCAGAACAAGGGTTAGAGGCTCTAATGCGACCGCTTTGAGGACAGGTGTGCCATTCATTAACGGTGGTGTCGTATTGCAATCCTGGATCAGCAGACGCCCAAGCGGCTTGACCGATTTGATCCCATAAATGCCGAGCGCGCACCGCTTTGTAAACGGTTCCATCCGTCCGACGTAAAAGGTCCCATTCCTTATCTTCTAAGACAGCGTGAAGGAATTTATTGGTCACCCGAACGGAGTTATTAGAATTTTGCCCCGACACCGTCAGATAAGCTTCCGAATCCCAATCCGTATCATATTCAGGGAATTCCATGTGAGTGTAGCCCTGACGTGCAAACTGAATAATACGCTGACAATAATTCTCAGGAATCATAACGTCGCGTGCTTCCTTGAGGGCTTTGTAAAGGCTAGGGTTTTCTAGAGGATTAAATCGCTCATCTCCTTGCCCTTCTTGGCAGGCGGCAAGAATAGAGGAGAGATATTTTTTAGAAATTTTAGACCCCACTACAAGGTCCAACACCTTTTGTTCTTCCAGTACCTTCCAGTTGACGTACTCTTCGATATCCGGATGATCCACATCCAAAACGACCATTTTAGCCGCGCGCCGGGTCGTTCCCCCTGATTTAATAGCCCCTGCTGCGCGGTCCCCAATCTTTAAAAAACTCATCACACCAGACGAACGCCCGCCGCCGGAAAGGGATTCTCCCGATCCTCTTAAATTTGAGAAGTTAGATCCAGTTCCAGACCCGTACTTAAAGAGACGCGCTTCTCGGACCCACAGGTCCATAATCCCTCCCTCATTCACCAGATCATCCTTGATGCTTGAGATAAAGCAGGCGTGCGGCTGCGGTCGCTCATAGGACGAGAGGGAGGTTTTTAAAGCACCTGTTTCATGGTCAACATAATAATGGCCTTGGGCAGGGCCATTAATCCCATAGGCCCAATGAAGTCCTGTATTAAACCATTGAGGAGAATTAGGGGCACACATCTGAGCACACAACATATACCGCATGTCGTCATAGTAGGCTTTGGCATCTGCTTCCGTATCAAAATACCCCCCTTTCCATCCCCAATAGGTCCAGCATCCTGCCATGCGATCAAACACTTGCTTAGCGGTCATTTCGCTGCCATAGCGTTCCTTTTCGGGGTATTTAGAGAGAGCTTTGATATCTGCTTCCTTTCGCCACAGCCAAGTCGGAATTCCCTCTTCCTTAACGGCTTTTAGGGCACGGGGGACTCCCGCCTTACGAAAGTATTTTTGTGCGAGAACATCACATGCTACTTGGGACCAAGAGAGTGGGACTTCAACTCCCTCAAGATGAAACACTATCGACCCATCAGGATTCCGAATTTCGCTATCTGTCTTGCGAAATTCAAAAGACTGGTAGGGGGATTGATCTTCCTTTGTAAAATGGCGTGATATTTTCATAAGAGTCCCTCTTCTCGCGTAGGTTATAATTATCGTAAAAAACACAAGATATTGTGGTTAAAGTCTGATGGACCTACTATATGCTGTTATAGGAGAAGGTCAATCTGCATTTTTCTCTTGACATCATAAATGTTTGAGAAAGTGGACAGATGATTTTTAGAATGTCATGATAGCCAAGAAAAAGAGGACTTACACACATGTTGTGGATAAAATTTCTGACTTGGTTTAAGGGTGACCTTGTTGGTAAAGATTCTTTTGGAAATAAATATTATCGACAAAAAGGCCCGGAAAGCCTTAAAGAACGGAGATGGGTTATTTACAAAGGACTTCCAGAAGCCTCTAAGGTTCCCGCTGAATGGTTTGGGTGGCTCCATCATATGGAGATGAGCCCCCCTCTTATTGAAACGGTGAAGAGATGGCCTTGGGAGAAAAACCATCTTCCCAATCTTACGGGGACGCCTTATGCTTACTATCCTCCAGGGCATTTTTCTTCTGGTGGAAAAAGAAACAAATCAACAGGAGATTATGAAGCCTGGAAGCCTCATAAGGTGAAGGATGAAAACAAATCTGCTTGAAGTCGTCATGGGGGCAGTCGTTTTGGGTGTCTGCGCCGTGTTTGTTGTTTTTGCTTACTCAACCAGCCATTGGAAACCCGTCCAAGGATACGAGGTGATTGCAAAATTTGATCGTATTGATGGATTGCGGCAAGGAAGTGATGTGCGTCTCAGTGGTGTTAAGGTTGGAATTATTAAGAAGATCAGCCTTGATCCCAAAACCTACCTAGCGGTTGTTCATATTGATCTCTCCCCAGATGTGGAACTTCCCAAAGATAGTGCTGCTGAAATCGCAAGCGAGAGTCTTTTGGGTGGTAAATTTTTAGCCCTTCTTCCGGGAGGAGAAGAGGCCTTTATTCCTGCAGGGGGTGAAATCGTGCACACGCAATCTGCTATAAGCTTAGAATCCCTCATTGGACAATTTATTTTTAGTACTCAAGAAAAGCAGTGATTCAGTATAGCAGTGCGACAGTGTAGCAGGTATCAGAAAGAGCCCAACATGGAGAACAAAGGTCGCCTCTCATCTCAACATACACTGTCACCATTACGCCTCTTGCTCACTGCTACACTGCTACACTGCTACACTGAATCCCCTCTTTATGCCCAAGATTTTGAATCCCTGTTGACGGAGCTTTCTGGATCTGACGCGGATCACCTTAGTGAGCACGCAGAAGAACAGAAAAAAACTGAACATTCCTCTTCCTTTTCCTCAACAGAAATGACGTCTCTTATCGAAGAAGATGAATTTACCCCTGAAAAAAACATAAAAACCAATGGGGTCACCCTTCAAGGCCTCGATAAACCCACGGCTCGTGTCTTTATTATTGATGCAGCCGTTGGGCAAACCATAGAGTTTGGAACCTTAAAAATTGTGGTTCAGCATTGTGAAAAGGCACCTCTTGAAAATCGGCAAGAATCCATGGCTTTTGTGAAAATTACAGAAGCTAAGCCCAACTGCCCAGTTCAACAGCTTTTCTCTGGGTGGATGTTTTCTTCAAGCCCTGCTCTCTCCTTCCTTGATCACCCCATGTATGACGTGTGGATCAAGGAATGTAAGGACGTGAAGAAGGATGTTAAGTCGAGTTCTAGATAAAATCCCAAGCTCCTTTGTCATTGTAACGAAGGATGAAAGATTCAAATATATTTACTTCTCTTCCTGAGGCGCAAACAGGGCTTGAATCGCGCCTTTATTTACCTTTACTGGATACCGAATGCGCAAGGCATTCAAATAAGCCATTAAAACATCATCTTTATATTGTTTTAAGAGAGCCTCTTGAAAAGAAGCCATCTTGTCCTCTCTGGTCTTTTCATTAGGAGGGATAATGGTATTCATCACAACCACAACAAATCCTTCGGGTATAAAAGTCATACCTGCTTGTTTGGGGCGCAAGGAAAAAACAAGATTCTTGACGTTATCGGAAATAGACGGAGACGGCTCGGACAACGAAAGATTAGGTAAGAGAGTCATTAAAGACACCTGTTTGTTCCCTTGATTAAAGGTGTTAACATATTCTTCTGCCTTTGCTTTCGCGGCTTTAAATTGTTCTGCTTTGGTCCACATCTTCAAGACGCGGTCTTGGATATCTGCAAAAAACGGAAGGGCTGCAGGGGTAATTTTATCAACACGAACCGTATAATAGGCCCCGTTTTTAGCCTGGGAGAAGGGACTATCCATGTTTTCTTCAAGAGAAAAGCCCGTTTGAAGAAGTTCCTGCGCAAACTCTTTGTCTTTCGGCAATTGAGGAGAGGAGACGTCTAAACGATCCTGTCCATTGGCATCAACAGAATCAAGTTTTATGAATGAAGCTTCCTTCGTCAGCGGAGCGAGCTCTTCAAAGGTTGTGCCTCCTGCAATTTTATCATCGAGGTCTTGTGTAAGTTGGTAAGCCTTTTCATTAGCTTTTTCTTTTTGAATGTCCAGAACAACCAATTTCTTGACCTCTTCAAGAGGTTTATTGTCAAACGCTTCAGGCTTAGCCTCATAAACAGCCTTAATTTCCTCATCTGTAACGGGGATATCCTTAGAAAAAGTGGTGGGATCAATGACAAAGGCCGAGAGTGTTCTAAGCTCAGGCGTTACAAACTCTTTCTGGTTTTCTGTATAAAAAACTTCCAGCGCCTCTTTAGAAGGAGCAGGAGGGATGGGCATCTT
Source organism: Pseudomonadota bacterium (assembly GCA_016185255.1). Classification (GTDB taxonomy): domain Bacteria; phylum Pseudomonadota; class Alphaproteobacteria; order UBA9655; family UBA9655; genus UBA9655. The sequence continues at coordinate 28,772 of JACPNY010000010.1, read as the reverse complement.
TTCAGGAGAGACAAGGAGCATGCTGGCTTGTCGATACTGATATTGGGCGTCAAAGAGGCGATTTATCATGCCCTCTGGCATAGAAACCCCAACTATAATAGCCTCCTTTAGCTCTTCACGAATAAGTTCTGCGCGCACATCAGCAATAAAAGTATCCTCAGAAAGACCATTGGCATGTAAAATTTGAACAAATAAGGCGCGCTCAAAAACACCCTTGTCATTTTGAAAGGCTTTCATAGAGTGAATGAACTGACGGAGCGTCTCATCACTCACTGTCAGACCTAGCTGGGCTGCTTCAAGGTTGAGGAGGGTTTCTTGAATTAATTGGGCCAGAATCATTTGAGGAAAACCTTCTTTCAAAATGTCTTCCCGATTCATAGAATTTCCCGACTCAGCCATTATACGTTGCATTTGTTTTTGGACTTTTTCAGCAAACTCATAGCGTCCGATGGATAGGCTCCCCACTTCTGCCACAACAGCATGGGGATCATGAGGGCGAAACCAACTTCCTCCCCCAAAAAAAGCCATGAAACTTAAAGCAACAATGGCGAGGAAAACTTTCGCAACGCGCGATTGAGAGAATTTTTGAAAGGCTTGAATCATGATTGACCGTCGTTTAGCTCTATTTATTTAGATGGATCCTACAGATTATTAATCAAACCCGCAAGACAAGAACCTTGACGCAAGATTCACATTTCTATACTTGGTAACAGATGCGGATGGGTGGCCGAGCGGTTGAAGGCACCGGTCTTGAAAACCGGCAAACGTGAGAGCGTTTCGTGGGTTCGAATCCCACCCCATCCGCCATTTTCTTGATATTCCCATCAAGAACTTTTTTCTCTGCGGGGCTCTCGTGGGACATCAAGAAGCAACAGACGGGCATAATGTGAGCCCCTGTGCACATAGGTCTTTGCGCCAAAAGAAGGGGCTTTTTTTCTAAAACTCTTTTCCATCTTGTATTTATATTCGTTCCTATCTGTTCTAAGGAAGTCGGCTCATTTTGAGATTGCCTGACAGAGAAATATCTATTAAATAATGAAGCAATAACAAAAATAGCAATAAGATAACTATAATAATATATTAAATATATTCTGATAATATTTTATGACAAAGGTATTTTCCTTTTGTTTACGAATGGAGTTTATTATGAAAACATTACTTACCACGACAATGACTTTTGGGCTTATCCTTATGCTAGGAGTGACTCAATCTACTACAGTAATTGCGTGCGCTGCTTGTGAAGCTGCTGGTCATTACGCTCCTGCTTATGGCTATAATTATTCCTCTTATAATTATGGTAATGCTCCCACACATCCATACAATTATGCTCCTTAAAACTGATCACAAACGTATAATCTTAATCCCGGCCTTAAGTCGGGATTAATTCATGGTGTCATATGTGTGAATACTTCACCCATGACTTCCATTTCCTTACAAATTCTTAAGAGCGTATCCAAAAATATTCCAGTAGTCTATCTTTGGAGTCTCCTAAAATATTCAGCTTATACACTCTAACATAATAACGTTATGGAAGTACCCATAGCTGTGTTCTTGTGCTCTCTATTAGTTTGAGAGTATTCTCAGCGTATACCCGAGAAAATTTGACTAACCCAACAACTCCTCTTCACAGATTTACCGAGCCCCCTTGATTTGAGAAACTGAAACAGGTAAGGTTTCGCCTGTGCCCGCTTGGTGGAATGGTAGACACAACAGACTTAAAATCTGTCGATCGAAAGGTCGTGCCAGTTCGAGTCTGGCAGCGGGCACCATGCAAACACTCCTTTAAAGTACCATCAAAAATAAACGTTTTCCTGGATCTCTCACTTGCGAAGGTAACAATAGGGAGATTACAATAAGGGCCACACCTTCGATTTGAATAGATATATTTGGCCCCTTCACTCTTCGCAGACCGTCATCGGCATTTAAAGAAGGCTGCTTTTTCAAAATACTCCTGCGAAGGTTCATAACCGGTCTCATAATATTGGATAATGGCAAATCCCAACGCTGCTAAGTGCTTACACGTGTGAGCCGCTTCAAAGGCGGAGCATGTACAGGATCCTTTCAGTGTTTGACCTATACGACTTAAGGATACTTTGTAAGCTCTCTCCCCCATTGCCCAGGCCTTAACCAGGGAAGGCTCCATAGAAATGAACTCTAGCAATCCCTCCTTGAAACAAGCTTTGCCTCGAACGAGAGAAGGTCCATTGACGAGAGAATATAATTCTTCCCGGGTAATTTTCATAAGCTACGAGCGTCCTTAAACTTTATCAAGACATCCAGAATGGATGTTGTATGTAATTGAGACTTGCTGAGCTTCTTACAGACGATACAATCCTCTTTGCGCGTTGCGGCATAGGCTTTGCCAGGTGCATGGTCGCTGTTATGTGCGCGGCTTTTTAAAATCGCCTTGTAATAAGCGACTAATGCCTTAGTTGCCTCATCGATAAGTTCCATACAATACTTTTCCACTTTCGAGCTTCGAGTTTTCTTAATAAAGATAAACGATGTTGATTGGTATCCCGATGCCTGACAATTGATTCGCTGTACATTGAAAATAAATTAGCTAGAATAAGGATTGATTTAATACCCTTAAAAAACACCTAGGTAGTTTACCCATGAGATATTACCTAGCCGTACTCTTGAAAAAAGCTACTTAATATGCACCACCCTTTATGTTCTAGGGCTTGTTTTCTAAAAGTTATTTAAACTGAGACTGTAAACTATGCTACTTACGCAAAACAAAAACCTTTCTCTTTTACAAGATATTTACGCTGAGCATTTAGAAAAAATAAATAGCGTAAGATTTACACGCAGAGAAATAGATATAATAGCCTGTATTATTTGTGGCAGAACATCAAAAAAAATAGCTTCTTTTTTATCAATATCCTCAAAAACCGTAGATAACCATAAACATAATATAATGGTAAAATTAGGGTGTAATGCACGAGACGGTATAATTGATTTTATAGAAAAATCTAACAAGATGGTAAGTCTCAGGAGATATTACTCAAGCTTACTAGCTCAAGCTGCATTTGAAAAACAATTAAAAGAAATTTCAGTGCTCGTGCCCAAAGAGTTCCCCCTTGTTTTCATTGTTTGTCAGCAAAAAAAAGGAAACAAACTCGCTCTTCTTGAGCCTCTCACCCGCCATTTAAAGCTCGCCGGGATCAAAGCTGTTCTTAATACCACAGACAACATTGCGTATTTTTATGAGGTTACAAAAAATATAAAATCCAAACAGGCAAGTCATATTATCACGATGATGCCTGATGAGCTCATAAAAAAACTTCAACCGGATATTGCAGAAACTTTTAAGGGTTTAGAGCTTATTCAAGAAAATCCTCGAGCGCCTCTTTCTATACTTTTTCTCTCCTTAGAGAAAGACATATCAAATACAATTAACAACAGGAGAGAGATCTTTTTTTTAGATAAACAAAATTATTATCTTTCTGTTTTTGAAGTCTTACAAAGCTTATTGCCAACTCTCAACTTTGATAAAATCATTGCAGACTTTAGGCAACAACAAGATATATCTTCTGAAGATTCGGCGAAAACATTAAAACAAATAAGCTCAGGAAAAGATGATATTCCTCAACCAAAGGCAACACACAAGAATTTAGGCTTTTCTATCTTAAAAAATGAAAAGTTTCTCTTAAGCTTTCTCCTTTTTAGCATAAGCGTATTGCCCCTTTTATTCATTAGCCTTAGAAGCTATATATCTGAAATCAGAGATCACCAAGGAAATTTATCTATTCGATCAGATCTCGTTATTCCTGCAGACTCTTCTCTCCTCAATCGTCCTGCCTTATTAGCTCAAATACATGAAAAATTACATGCTCAAGGAAAACCTGGGATTGAGACCGTGGCTCTTGTTGGAGTGGGGGGAGCAGGCAAATCGATTCTTGCACGCCAATACGCTTGCCATCAAAAAAACTCCGTTGTTTGGGAAGTTAATGCTGAAACAAAAGAAAGTTTGGTCGCTTCTTTTGAGGCATTGGCGTATGCGCTTTCCAAAACTGACGAAGAGAAAAAAGAATTAAGAACAATCCTAGAGAGTAAAAACACTCTTAAAAAGGAAAATCAGTTTTTTGTGTTTTTAAAAAAACAACTCCGCTCTCATCCTAACTGGCTTCTTATCTATGATAACATTGATACATTTAATAGCATTCAAGATTACTTTCCTCACGATGCAACAGTATGGGGAAAAGGACACGTTATTATTACAACCCAAGATGCAAACATTAAAAACACAAGTTATATCAACAGCGCACACATTGTTAACGTAGAAGGGTTGAACAATGAAGAAAGAAGATCTCTGTTTATAAAAATTATGAATCTAAAAAATAGTCAACATGCAGTTGCATCTACAGAAAATCTCCTTCGTGAAATACCTCCTTTTCCACTCGACGTATCGACAGCTGCCTATTTTTTAAAAGAAACAAAAATTCCCTATGAACAATATGTGGAACGCATGACAACACAAAGCGAAAGCTTTGCCACAGCTCAAAAAGATACCCTCCATGATGTAGGAAAATATAACAAAACACGCTATGGAATTATAGCACTATCATTAAAAAACATCATTGATAAAAATAAAGATTTTCAAAACCTCTTATGGCTTATCGAATTAATAGGATCTGAAAATATTCCGCAAGAATTGCTAGAATTTTATAAGGGCGATTCTCTTGTTTATAGCTTTATTCATGAGTTAAAAAGAAGTTCTCTGATCCTTGAAAAGGGTTTACCACCCGCTAATTCTATTACAACATTTTCCATTCACCGTAGTATTCACAAAATAATTTCGTCTTATCTAATGGAGTCATTAAGCTTAGAAACCAAAGCTGCTCTGATGCGCGAAGCTGTTCAAGTGCTTGAGAAATATTTAATCCATATCCTAGATAAAGAAGATGTGGAGAAAATAAAAATATTCTCGCCTCATCTTGAACAATTTTTGACTCATGCGCCTTTGATCCCACCCACAGAAATTTCCTCACTCAACGATGCTTTAGGCAGTCTTTATTATTATCAAGGCTTTTATGATAAAGCAAATAAAGCCCTTAACAACAACCACCAAGAATTAAATCAATTCCACGATACCTATTCTCTACAACTAGCGAATATTTCAGGTGTTGTGTATAAAATGATGGGACAATATAAAAAAGCGAAAGATGTTTTTCAAAATAACCTTGCTTTGTATACCAAATACTACTCCGATGATTATGATAATATTGCCTGGACTCTTGCGTGCTTAGGAAGTCTGTATAAAAAACTTGGATACTATAAAGACGCAAAAACAGTTCTTGAAAGAAGTATTTTAATTTATAAAAAAAATTACACAAACCATCCTGACAGTGAGTGGGCTTTGATGATTTTAGCGAACGTTTATAGAGACCTTGGAGAGAGTGACAAATCCACACCTCTTCTTGAGGACGCTTTAAAAATTAATAGAACTCGTTTAGAGAGAGAAGGCGCTGATGCGGGTCTTCTAAACTCGTTAATCCACTTGGGAACTGCATACAGACGTCGCGGAGATTACGAGAAGGCTAAAACGATCCTAGAAGAAACATTAAAACGACATCAAGAATTATTTGGAGAATCTTCCCTACGAACAGCCAGGGCTTCCTTTCATCTCGCAAAGCTCTATCGAGACATGGGTAATTATAAAAAAGCAGACTCTCTTTTTCGACAAAGCCTTGCAATCTATGAAACCCTCTATGGAAAAGATCACATCCAAGTTGGCCGCATTCTAAGAAGCCTCGGCCACAATTATTTTCTACAAGGTCTTCTAGAAACTGCGGAAGCTCACTGGCGTCAAGCACTTGATATATTCCAACAAGTCCACCACGCTGAGGCGTTTAGATGCTTAGAAAATTTAGCAAACGTATACTTAAAAAAAGCTTCTCTTGAAATAAACAAAGGAAATAACGAACAATCTAAAGTCTTAAAAAGGCAAGCTATTGATGCCTTAAAAAAATCCTTAGAAAACGTTAAAGTTCATTTTCCAGAAATGTCTTCTCATAAAATAAGACTTCAAAATAAAATTAAAAGCCTCGAATCAAGTGACAACATCCCCGACATACCTTCGTGGGAAAAGCAATCAGATGGATTAGATGTTAAAATAGGCACCCCAATGAAAGAGTTGGGCTGAAAGAAGAAATAGGATCTCGTCTCGTATAAATTCATACAAGTCGTTATAGTCCTTGAAGTTTTCTCAAGAAAAGGGGTAGGGTGAGCGAGCTTAAGGGACAAGAAAATCATGACGCTTCGTGTTGGTTCAGTCGAGTTACAAGATCGGGTTATTTTAGCCCCCATGTCAGGCGTGACCGACATGCCTTTCCGTCGCCTTGTTAAGCGACAGGGTGCTGCACTCGTGATTTCTGAAATGATTGCAAGCCAAGCGATGATTCGTCAAACCCGCCAATCCCTCTTGATGGCAACCCACACTCCTGAAGAATATCCTATGGCTGTTCAATTGGCCGGCTGTGATCCTTATGTCATGGCAGAAGCTGCAAAGCTTAACGTAGATAGAGGTGCCACAATTATTGATATTAATATGGGGTGTCCTGTAAAAAAAGTTGTGGGAGGACATGCGGGTTCCGCTCTTATGCGGGATGAAGTCCATGCCGGAAAAATCTTGGACGCTACTGTAAAAGCCGTCAAAATTCCGGTTACCCTTAAAATGCGCACAGGGTGGGATGATCAAACTCGTAATGCGCCGCGCCTTGCAAAAATTGCAGAAGAGGCTGGAATTCAAATGATAACCATTCATGGGCGAACCCGTTGCCAGCTTTATACAGGCAAATCTGACTGGGCCTTTATTCGTCAAGTGAAAGAAGCTGTTACCCTTCCTGTTATTGGAAATGGAGATGTGGTCACCGTTGAAAATGCCAAAGACCTTTTAGACATGTCCGGAGCCGATGGGGTTATGATTGGGCGAGGCGCTTATGGGCGCCCTTGGTTTTTAAATCAGGTGAGCCATTTTCTTAAAACCGGAAACAAACTTCCCGATCCTCATCTGCTAGAGCAAAAAAATCTTGTCTTAGAGCATTTTCAAGATATGCTATCCCATTATGGAGAACATACAGGACTTTTAATGGCCCGCAAACATATTGGATGGTATAGTAAAGGCCTTGCCGGCGCCGCTGAGTTTCGAGTCGCTATTAATCAAGCTACCACCCCCAAAGAGGTTGAAAATATTATTAACCCTTTTTATGAGAAAAACTTGAGACAAGATCCCTATGAACGACTTCAATAAACAGCTGTATTCTCTTGGTCTTCAAGGCGTCATTGAGCGATATTTATCCCATTTCTTTGATCTTCATGGAAATATTCTCCCTGCAGACGGACTTTACCATTGTTTGATTAAGGAAATAGAGAAACCTTTAATTGAGGTTTCTTTAAGACGTCTTAAGGGAAATCAAGTTCAAGTTGCAAAACTTTTAGGGATTAATCGCAATACCTTAAGGAGAAGAATTCAAGATCTGAATATCTCTCTGGATACGCTCGGTGATGATGCTCAAAGAAGCCTTTGATCGCCTAAAAGAATGGGCCATCCAGCGGCAGATGGGACGCAAGCTCCTTATTCTTTTGGTTGCAGGCTCAATTATTTCAGTTATTGCAACTTATGTAACGCTCACAAATTCTCCTCCTTTTCTTAAAAATAAAAACTTTTTAATTTTTTTGTTAAGTCTTGATTTTGTCCTTTTGCTAACACTCGCAGCGATCGTCGCCAAAAACATAACGGCTATTTGGGTAGCCCGGAAAAGTGATCAAGCAGGCGCTAAGCTTCATGGTCGTATCGTTGCCATCTTTACTCTTTTGGCTATTGCGCCGACTATCCTTGTTGCAAGTTTTTCAACTGTCTTCTTCAATATTGTTATCCAAAGCTGGTTTAACCAACGCGTGGAAACCGCTATTGGCGAGTCTATTGCTATTGCAGGGGCGTATTTGGGAGAACATCAACAAGTAATCAGCGCCAATGCACAAGCCATGGCCGCAGAACTCACGCCCCTCATCCAATACGACACACATGACTCAGACGTATTGGATCAAAAACTTACGGATCAAACGCAGATGCGGGCCCTTGATGAGGCCATTGTCTTTAACGATAAAATGCAAGTTTTAGGGCGGTCTCGTTTCTCTTTTTCCTTAGACTTTGAAGCTATTCCAACGAGTGACCTAGCCCATGCAAACGATGCCCCTGTGATTCATACGAATGAGCAAAATGATCGTGTGCGGGCGCTTGTGGCTATTAATCCTTTGACACATATTTACCTATTGGTTGGGAGACAAGTTTCTCCTACGGTTTTAAGTCGTATTGAGAATGCTGAAAAAGCAGCACAAGAATATGCGCGCCTTGAGTCCCAAGGGTCAAGTCTTGCCCTTAAATTCGCCCTTATCTTTGTGGGTATTGCCGTTCTATTACTTCTTGCCGCTGTTCTCGGGGGACTTCTTTTTGCCAACAAACTCGCACGCCCTATGCGGCGTTTAATTCAAGCGTCCGAGGAAGTTTCCAAGGGAAATCTTTCTGTTCATATTCCTGAAGAAGAAGGGAATGAGGAATTCTCTTCCCTGATTTCTTCTTATAATCGTATGACAACTCAGCTTGACTCTCAAAGGGAACAATTGGATGGGCGACGGCGCTTTACAGAAGCTGTTTTAAGCGGAGTTTCGGCTGGCGTGATCGGATTAGATGCAAAGGGAAGGATCAATTTACCAAATCAATCTGCAAGCAAACTCCTCAGCATTGATTTAATGAATAAAATAGGAAAAAAGTTGACGGACGTTATCCCTGAGATGGCTCCTCTTTTTAAAGAAATTAAGGAAATCAAGACTCATTTTATTGAAGAACAAGTTATTTTTAATCAAAAAGGCCATGGTCATACTTTTTTCGTGCGCATCTCTTTAGAAAAACAAAATAACAAAGTGATGGGCTATGTTGTAACATTTGATGATATTACCCAATTGCAAGCTGCTCAACGAAAAGCGGCCTGGTCAGATATGGGACGTCGCGTAGCTCATGAGATTAAAAACCCCCTCACCCCCATTCGCCTTTCAGCCGAACGATTAAAACGACGGTATTCAAAGCAAATCGTTCAAGATCCAGAGACGTTCCAAAGTTGCGTGGATACAATTATTCGCCAAGTAGACAACATTGGACAGCTGGTGAGTGAATTTTCTTCCTTCGCCCGCATGCCGGCCCCTGATATGAAGCTTGAAGATTTGGTGCAGATCTGCAAAGAGGAAGTCTTTCTTCAACAGCATGCACATCATGATTTAAAAATTGAGTTTTCTACCTCTTTGAACACACTCCCTTTTGCTTGTGATCGCGGACAAATGGGTCAAGTCCTCACCAATTTGATTCAAAATGCTGTTCAAGCAATAGAAGTAAAAGCTCCTTCCCTTGGTCATGTAGAGGTGACTTTACAAAATGAGGAACAAAAAATTATTTTAAGTGTCTTGGACAATGGCATCGGTCTTCCCTCAGAAAATCGGGAACGTCTTACGGAACCTTATGTCACATTTCGTGAAAAAGGGACGGGACTAGGGCTTGCGATTGTAAAGAAAATCATAGAAGATCACGGAGGTGTTTTGACTCTTCAAGACCGCCCAGAAGAAGGAACGATGGTTCAAATTGTGTTTACACGGGTAAATGCCGTGCAAACCTCCCCAACATGATGATCAGAAGTGCTTACAATTTAAGGAATTAAAATGAGTCAAGATATTCTAATCGTAGATGATGAACCAGATATCAGAGAGCTTGTGTCTGGTATTCTTTCCGATGAGGGATTCACAACGCGTGTGGCGTCCACAGGAGAAAAAGCTCTTGAGGAAATTTCACTCCGTCAACCCAATCTCTTAATCCTTGATGTATGGCTCGGAGATCCCAAATATGATGGGCTAAAAATTCTAGAACTCATCAAAAAGTCAAACCCCGATCTCCCCATTTTGATGATCAGTGGACATGGCACCGTGGAAACAGCTGTTAATGCTATTAAACTAGGCGCATATGACTTTATTGAAAAACCTTTCAAAACAGATCGTTTGTTGCTTGTTGTCTCTCGTGCCATAGAAGCAGCTGCTTTGCGAAAGGAAAATCGCCACCTTAAGGAAGGAGCTCTTCCTCCTCAAATGATTGGAATCTCTTCCGCTCTCCAAAGTGTTCGTAAAACCATTGAAAAAGTAGCCCCGGCTAATAGTCGCATTTTAATGATGGGGCCAACTGGTGTTGGAAAAGAGCTTGCGGCCCACGAAATCCATACTAAATCCAAACGAGCTTCGAGTCCTTTTCTCGTTCTTCATTGTTTAATGGATTCTGATAGTTCTCTAGACGACTGTCTTTTTGGAGCAGAAGAAACCGCAGAGTCTTCTCGTAAACTTGGCCTTCTTGAACTCGCTCATGGAGGGACCCTCTTTCTTGATGAAGTCACAGAACTCCCTCTTGAGAGTCAAGCAAAGCTGGTGCGCTTTCTTCATGAGCATTCTTTCAAACGACGAGGAGGACATCAAAAAGTAACCGTTGATGTGCGTATTCTCGCAGCAACAAAACGGGACATAAAGGTGTCCATTGACGCAGGACTTTTTCGTGAAGATCTTTATTATCGTTTGAATGTCGTAACGCTCTCCCTTCCCCCTTTAAAAGAACGCCTTGAGGATATTCCTGACCTTGTGACTTACTTTGTGGAGCGTCTTTCCAAGCAAGCGGGCGTCCCAAAGCGCCAATTTTCAGAAGCAGCCCTTGTGTTGATGAAAACCTATAAGTGGCCAGGCAATGTTCATGAGTTACGCAATGTTGTTGAAAGAGCTCTCATTCTCTCGCCTGCAGCGAATGATGCCACCGTCACCCCAGACGAGCTTCCTCCAGAGGTAAGAGGAGAAACCATGCCATCATCCTCTCAAAATACAACTGATTTTCTGTCTATGCCCTTGCGAGAAGCCCGAGAATATTTTGAGCGGGAATATCTTCTCGCCCAGGTGCAAAAATTTGCCGGGAATATCTCTCGAACCGCAACTTTTATCGGAATGTGCCAAATCCTTCAGAAAAATTGCCAATGGATCCCTGTTGGTTACAACTCGAGACGATTTAAAAAATCAACTTTTTGAGGTCCGTCAACAAGCAGGGAAATGGACAATTGACGTCAAAGAAACTCTTGCTTTCCAAGATCCGCAGCGATGCCTTATCCGCTATCATTTGACATCCATCAATTTTGGCTCCTTTGATGTTATGGCAATCCTTCGCGCAAATATAAAGGGCTTAATAGAGGAAATTGACGAGGTATATTACCAAAGAGTCTCTTTGTTGTCTTCGCCTGAAAGACCCCTTTGAATATCATTCAAAGTGTCGCGGAGCTCGTCCATAGCTACGAAACTCTTGGGCTCATTCGATGACGATTTGTTCATTAAATCGGTTATCACTTTAAATATAGATTGCTTTGTAAAAGGTTTAAACACAAGTTTTTTTACCCCTTTACCCCATCTTTCTTTGTCTTCAACTGATGTATCTGCCGTCACTGCAATAATAGGGGGCAGATTATTCTCATATTTTTTAACAAGCTGCTTAACGGCATCATATCCACTCATAACAGGCATCTGCCCATCGGTTATGATCAGATCAAACTTTCCTGGAACATAGCTCTCGCATAACTTACTCCCATCTTCAACTAAGGTAAGCTTATAGTGCGAATTAAGAAAAAAGCGTTCATAGATGCCACGAGTTACTGAATCATCTTCAGCGATAAGGATGCGAACTACCTTGGGACTATCTACATCTCTCTCTCCTTGTGCCTTAGACTCCATCCCAACAACAGGCGATGGAACATTAAACCCTAGAAAAAAAACAATCACCCCAGAACGTAAAAAAGATATTTTCATTTAAACTCTCTCCAAAAAACACTAAAATATTAAATACTGAATCAATATAAAAACAGCAACATATTATTAACGTGTTTTTGAAATAAATAAGATTAGCGCCTGATCACTTTTCATGCTCTGGCTTGTTGGGTGTGGGATAGGGCTCATCCATATCTTTCAGATGACAGGAAAGCTTGTCGACTGTTAGTTTAATTTCTGAACCACCTGAAAAGACCAGATGAATGCAGTTGCCATTCTCCACATTATGAATGGTAAGGAGATTCACGAGTTCGCTTGTATTGTGAAGATCAAGACCCTTTTTCTGAACTTCTGTTACATGATGAAAGGCAAGGCCTGCCGGAACACGCGTATAACAAGAGATGCCTTTATCTTTATCATCGGACTCACATTCCCAGCAAAAACGATTTGCAACCAAATGAAAATGGCCCCCTTCCTTGTCGTACTCTAGCCCTGACAAGGGAACAAGGGCATCTTGAAGACAGGCTGCGATTACATGGAGGTCATCTCCATCTTGGGCAATCATACGTAAAGGCGTATAGGTGGTCATCTTTTTCTACCTCGAGTTTTTGTCTCTCTCTTATATATTATCTCACACGCTCAATGTCAGCCCCACAGGCCCGTAATTTTTCTTCAACTCGCTCATATCCCCGATCTAAGTGATAAACTCTGTTAATAAGAGTGTCTCCTGTCGCCACAAGTCCCGCTAAAACCAACGAAACGGAAGCTCTTAAATCAGTAGCCATAACAGGAGCTCCTTTCAGTTGTTGAACACCACGCACAAGAGCGGAAGATCCATGAACCGTAATATTCGCTCCCATACGACACAGCTCGGGCACATGCATAAAGCGATTTTCCCAAATAGTTTCTGTAATCATCGCAGCCCCTTCCGTTAAGCTCATCAGAGCCATCCATTGAGCTTGAAGGTCTGTGGCAAAGCCTGGGAAAGGTTCCGTCATCATATCCACCCCTTGGAGGCGGTCAGAGGGACCCTTCACTAAAACAGAGTCATCATTTTCTTCCAGCTCAACGCCTGCTTGTTGCAACAGAGCCGCAACGGTGGGAATAAGGGCAAGATGCGCGCCCTTGAGACGGACGGATCCATTTGTTAAAGCGGCTGCCATGGCATAGGTTCCAGCCTCAATGCGATCCGCAATAACATGATGGGTGGTCCCTTCTAAACGATTCACACCCTCAATTATAAGCGTATCTGTGCCAATCCCAGAAATCTTTGCGCCCATCCCGTTTAAACAATGGGCAAGATCCCCCACCTCCGGCTCACGCGCCGCATTTATGAGCCGTGTCTCCCCTTTTGCAAGAGTCGCTGCCATCAAAAGATTCTCTGTTCCCGTCACAGAAATAATGGGGAAGGTAAAAGTGGCACCCTTAAGGCCTTGCGGCGCTTTTGCGTGGATATAGCCCCCATCAAGGGCAATTTCTGCCCCTAGAGCTTCAAGTCCTTTGAGGTGAAGATCGATAGGGCGAGTTCCAATGGCACACCCTCCTGGAAGAGAAACGTTGGCTTCTCCCGCACGTGCCACAAGAGGCCCCAGAACAAGGACGGACGCACGCATTTTTCGCACTAGATCATAAGGAGCTGTCGTGCTGGAAAGGTCTTTCGCGCACAAGGTCATGCGATGAGACTCAGCTGCCTTTTTAAAATCAACCTCCCCCCCCAGTTGAGTCAAAAGCTCTGCCATACTCGTCACATCAGAAAGATCAGGGACATTGACCAGATGAAGAGGTTTATCGGTCAAAAGACAGGCCGCCATTAAGGGAAGAGCTGCGTTTTTTGCCCCACTAATTGTGATGTTACCGGAAAGGGGAGCTCCCCCTCTTATTCTAATTTTATCCATTATCTTTCCATTACCTTTGGCAAAGTTACTCCTCTTTGCCCCATGTATTTTCCCTGACGATCTCGATAGGACACTTCACATGTGTCCTCACCCTTCAAAAAAAGGAATTGGCATGCCCCTTCATTGGCATAAATTTTCGCTGGAAGCGGCGTTGTATTTGAAAACTCTAAGGTCACATGCCCCTCCCATTCGGGTTCAAGAGGAGTTACGTTCACAATAATGCCACAGCGCGCATAGGTGGATTTTCCAAGGCATATCACAAGCACATCACGGGGGATACGAAAATACTCCACTGTTCGTGCTAATACAAAGCTATTGGGGGGAATGATACAAACCCCTCCTTTTCGATCCACAAATCCTGCTGCAGAAAAATCCTTTGGGTCAACGATGGCATTATCTACATTCGTAAAAATTTTAAAATCGTCTGAAACACGCGCATCATACCCATAGGAGGATAATCCATAAGAAATAACACCCTGTTTTTCTTGATGTTCAACAAAGGGCTCAATCATCCCTTGACGAGCATAGGTGCGAATCCAGGTGTCTGGTAAAATGGCCATGTCTTTTTATCCTGAGCTTGAAGCGCTTGAGTCTTTTCTAGAACAAGATGCCCCTTATCACAAGAGGAGAGTGGGCTTATTTTACAAGACGAGAATTAAGTGTGAAGGACGAAACATCCTTAACATGGATTTGATTGAGGGAGGGACTTGTCAGTTCGCAATAGTCTCATTATTATTTTCAACAACTTTTCTAATTTTTTTTAGTGTTCCAACGAAAAAGACACTATATTTCAATAGAATTTTTATCTCATTGTGTGTTAAAAGACGACTAACGAGTGGAGTGGTAGTGACATGAAGCGCAATCTTTTCTTAACTTTAATCTCAGTCTCTTTGTTGAGTGCCTGTTCTTCTGATTACATTTATGAAGAACCCAGAACAGAACCCAGAATCGATCGCAAAAACAATGGAATGGGAAAGCTTTTGGGAGAAGAGACGCTTGTCTTTGGGGGGTCAAAAAAGCGCGGTCAAGAAGACACGGGCCTTGGTGTGAATAGTTATTTGTGGAGAGCCAGCCTTGATACGGTTTCCTTTATGCCCATCGCGTCTGCGGACCCCTTTGGAGGGGTTATCATTACGGATTGGTATTCTCCACCGCAAAGCCCTCAAGAACGGCTTAAAATAAATATCTTCATTCTTGATCGCCAGCTTCGCTCTGATGGTCTTAAGGTCAGCGTTTTCCGTCAAGACCGCGATGCTTCTGGCCATTGGACGGATCTTCCCGTTGATCCCCAAACCATCACCGATTTAGAAAATGCTATTCTAACGCGCGCGCGTCATTTCCGCTCAACAGCTATAAAATAATAAGGGTTTTTATGAGCACACGGTATAATTTTCGAGAAAATGAGGAAAAGTGGCAAAAGGCATGGGCTGAGGCTTCCCTTTATAAAACAAAGGAAACCTTGCCTAAATACTATGTCTTAGAGATGCTTCCCTATCCCTCTGGGCGCCTTCATATGGGTCATGCCCGCAACTACACCATTGGAGATGTAATAGCCCGCTATAAGCATGCGTCTGGATATGCCGTCCTCCATCCCATGGGCTGGGATGCCTTTGGATTACCTGCTGAAAATGCAGCCATTCAGCATGGAACGTCTCCAAAAACATGGACCCTTGAAAATGTCCGGCTCATGAAAGAAGAAATTAATTCGTTGGGCATTTCCTATGACTGGGACCGAGAAATTCTCACCTGTTCCCCTGACTATTACCGTCATGAACAAAAAATCTTTTTAGACTTCTTAAAGCAAGGTATCGCTTATCGAAGAGAGTCTTTTGTGAATTGGGATCCTGTTGAAGGAACAGTGCTCGCAAATGAACAAGTTATTGACGGGAAAGGATGGCGGTCCAATGCTCCCATTGAAAGGCGGCGCCTTTCTCAATGGTTCTTTAAAATTACGGATTTTGCCCAAGATTTGCTTGATGATCTTGCTCTTTTAGAGAATTGGCCAGACCAAGTTAAAACGATGCAGATCAACTGGGTGGGACGATCAGAAGGGGCACTGGTCCTTTTTCCGCTCGTTGAAAAAAAAGACATTTTAGAGGTTTTTACAACCCGTCCTGATACTCTTTTCGGTGCCTCATTCCTTGGAATTTCTCCTGATCATCCTTTTGTGGAAGCTCTGGCAAAAGAAAATCCTGCCCTTGACACATTTATCATTGAATGCAGAGCGCAAGGAACGAGCCAAAAAGAAGTCGATACCGCCGAGAAGAAAGGATTTAACACAGGCCTTACTGTTCAACATCCTTTTTTGAAAAATAAGACTCTCCCTCTTTATGTAGCTAATTTTGTTCTGATGGAGTATGGAACGGGAGTTATTTTTGGCTGTCCAGCCCATGATGCCCGTGATTTTGACTTTGCCGTTAAGTACAAGCTTCCTATCTTGCCCGTTGTGAAAGGAGTTTCTGAGGAGCCGCTCCCTTATGACGGAGAAGGAGTTCTTTGTAATTCAGATTTTCTTGATGGCCTCTCCATTAATGACGCAAAAAAAGAAGTTATCCGACGCCTTGAGCTAAAAAAATTGGGGACTCACAAAGTAACTTACAAGCTACGTGATTGGGGCGTCTCTCGCCAACGCTATTGGGGATGCCCCATTCCCATTATCCATTGTCCTTTTTGTGGGATTGTTTCCGTTCCTGAACATCAATTACCCGTTGCCTTACCAGAGAGCATAAGCTTTGATCAGCCTGGGAATCCTTTGGATTCTCACCCCACATGGAAATATGTAGATTGCCCAAACTGCGGGGAAGCAGCTCTTCGTGAAACAGATACCCTCGATACATTTGTTGATTCTTCGTGGTATTTTGCTCGTTATTGTTCCCCTCATGGGTCGCAACCCATAGACCCTGATAAAGCCGAATTCTGGCTTCCGGTGGATCAATACATTGGAGGCATTGAACACGCCATTCTTCACCTTCTTTATGCGCGTTTTTTTACAAAAGCTTTGCGAAAATGCGGCTATTGGTCTCTCTCTGAGCCCTTTAAGAATCTTCTCACCCAAGGGATGGTGTGCCATGAAACCTATCGAGATCAAAGCGGGTCTTGGCTTTACCCTCATGAGGTAGAACGGCGCGAAGGGAAGCTAGTCAAACTATCAGACGGCACACCTGTAAAAGCAGGGCGTTCTGAAAAAATGAGCAAATCCAAATGCAATGTGGTCCCAACAGCAAAAATAGTTGAAGAGTATGGAGCCGATACGGCCCGTCTTTTTATGCTTTCTGATAGCCCTCCTGAACGCGACTTTGAGTGGACAGAAGCGGGAATTGAAGGCAGTTGGCGGTATTTAAACAAACTGTGGCGTCTTGTAACAGCTCACTTATCTGATGTAAAAGTTGCAAGATCTCCGGAAGTTTTCACAGAAAATGCCTTAAAACTCCGCAAACTCACCCATAAAACAATTTACCACGTTACTCAAGATATTGAAAAATTTCATTTTAACCGGTATGTAGCTCATCTGCGCGAGTTCTCTAATACTCTTGAAGAGTTTACTCCCTCTGAAAGTTCTGAAAATTGGGCATTGCACGAGGCGCTTCACACGCTTGTTCTTCTTGCAGCCCCAGCTCTTCCTCATCTTGCGGAAGCCTTATGGGCAGAGCTGGGGCATGAGCCCTTTGTTTTTAACCAGCCTTGGCCAAAGGCAGATCCGTCCTTGATAACAGAGGATAACCTTACGCTTGCTATTCAAATTAATGGGAAAACGCGGGGCACTCTTGAAGTTTCCTCTCAGTTAAGCGAAGATGCCATTAAAGATCTTATTTTAGAAATGCCCTCAGTGCGATCTTATAGCCAAGGTAAGCCTCTTAAGAAATTTATTTACATCCCTGGGAAGGTTGCGAATGTTGTCGTGTAAGAGTATTTCAGCCGTATTGCTCTGTCTTCTCGTGACAGCATGCGGGTTTCATCCTCTTTATACACCGTCTGATCCAAACTGTTCTGTCTCCTATCCTCTTAAAATAGCAACGATTTCAGATCGAAAGGGGCAAATATTAAGAAATCACCTTATCGATCTTCTTATTCCTGCAGGTGCTCCTCTAAAGCCGAAATATACGCTTGAGATAAAGCTCACCGAGGAGATCCTTGATACAGGAATTCTGCGAGATGAAACAGCAAATCGCAAGCAAGTTACTTTAACTGCTGCTATACTTTTAAGAGACTCTTGTTGTAATATTGTCTATTGTCATTCTGCTGTTGCTATTAATTCTTTTGCAATATTGAGCCAAAATTATTATGCTGATTCTGTCACTGAGGAGTATACAAAGAAAGAAACTCTTCGTGTTCTCGCTGAAAAAATAAAACTCCTTGTCAGTGCTTATTTAGATAGTCATGACAAAAATTAATTTCCCGGCTCTCTTTCAAACGCCTCTCCATAAATTTAAGCATTTTCTTATTTTTGGAAATGACACAACAGTTTTTGAAAGAAGCATTTCTTTTGTGCAAAAAACATTATCTCTTCCCTTACATGTTAAAGGAGAATCGGATCTTTTGACCTCGTCCACTTCTCAGCTTTCTCTTTTTAAGGAAGAGTCAGGGTCGCCTATGACCCTTGTGCCCAATGTCACAGATAAAGTTATCCATCATCTCGATCATCTCCCAGAGGGTATCTTTATTTTTACATCAGAAAAAGCCCGTGCGACCTCAAAGCTCGTAACTCATTTTACGAGCTCCCCTCAGTCTCTTGCTATCGCAGCTTATGCCTCTCCTTTAACGACCTCTGAATTTGAGTTTATAGTAGGCGAAATAAATCTCCCAGAGTCATTCCAAGGGCTTCTTTTTAAAACTTACCAAAACGATTATATGGGGCTTTTATGTGCATTGCAGAAAATTAAGCTTTTTGGAGAAGTTTCAGAAGCTCACTATAGCTCTTTTTTGGAAAGTCAGGCATCCGTCGAGGACTTTACCCCTCTTCGAGACGCTTTCCTTTTAAAGAATGCAAAAAAGACGGCGGAGGTTTTTTCTGGTCTGACGTCAGCTGATCTTATTGCTTTTTTGAGAACACTCACACGTTCTTTTCTGATTCTTTTTGAGCTTATCCCCTATAAAAATAGTCCAAAAACCATACCCTGGCAAAAAGTTACACCGCCTATTTTTTTTAAAGACTATCCTCTATTTGAATCCGCACTCTCTCGTTGGAAAGGTGAAGAAATCCAAAGTGTTTTAGAAACTCTTCTTTTTCTTGAGCATAAGGTTAAATATGCGGCCTTTATGCTTCCTCAGGTTACTCAAAGTCTTTTGAAGAAAATTGTTTCACGTGAAACAATTTGAGGGTAACTAACTCCATATTCTCATGGGTTCATTGTCTTCTTCTTTCGAATTTAACTGATTAAATTTTTTTATAAGCGTATCTAATTCTATCGGGTTTTTAAAAGGAATACCTATTTTTCCTCCCCCTCCCTTTAAAATAAGCTCAACCGGAGTCCCGAGCAGGTCTGACAATTGATTTTGCAAAACTTCCTTTTCTGGATCAGATGAATTGACTGAATAAATATTTTCTTCTTTGTCTTCCTTTTGTTTTGCAAGAGCTTCTGCCTGACGAACACTCAGCCGCCTTGAGATAATCATCTCTGCAATATGCTCAGGATTTTCAACGCCTATCAGAGAGCGTCCGTGACCCGCGGAAAGTTTTCCCGTCACTAAATGTTCCTGAACCGTTTTAGGTAAGGTTAATAATCTTAAAGTATTCGCGATATGGCTCCGGCTTTTTCCTAAAATACGGGAAAGAGAATCTTGGGTATGATCAAATTCTTCAGCTAAACGATGGTACCCTTCTGCTTCTTCAATAGGGTTTAAGTCTTGACGTTGGATATTTTCTAAAAGTCCGATTTCCAAAGCTTCCCCATCGGAAAAGCTCCTTACAATGACTGGGATTTCATCAAGTCCCGCTATTTTTGCGGCTCTCCAGCGTCGTTCTCCAGCTATAAGCTCATATTTTTTATCCCCAAGGGACATAAGACGCACTAAGATGGGTTGCAAAACTCCTCTTTCTTGAATAGAGACCGCCAGCTCCTTCAAGTCTTCTTCTGGAAAATGCTTCCGAGGCTGAAGAGCTCCTTTTTGAATAGAGTCCAAAGGTAAACGTATAATCATATCTTCATGGTCTTCATTTGTACCAGGGTTCAAAAGAGAAGAAAGTCCTCTCCCCAAAACATTTTTTTTCATTTCATTCATGCGGCTAGCTCTCCTTCTTGAGATAAAATTTCTTTTGCTAATTGAATATACGCTTGAGATCCTTGGCACTTCAAATCATAAACAACGGCGGGCTTTCCAAAAGAAGGAGCCTCAGCCACACGCACATTTCGAGGAATCTGAGTTTTATAGACTTTCTCCTTTAAGTGATGACGGACATCATGAGCAACTTGAGTGCTTAGGCTGCTTCGATTATCAAACATGGTCAGAACAATTCCTTGGAGGTCAAGGTGAGGATTAAAGTTTTTACGCACTTGGGCAATAGTATAAAGAAGTTGGCTCAAGCCTTCCAAAGCATAAAATTCACATTGAAGGGGAACAAGAACCTTATTGGCAGCAACAAGGGCATTCAAGGTTAAAAGTCCTAAGGAAGGAGGACAGTCAATAAAAATATAATCAAAACATGAAGTTAGTTTTTCAAGAGTCTCAAGAAGGCGCCTCTCACGTGATGGCATAGCAACAAGTTCTACTTCTGCCCCCGAAAGATGGAGGCTTGCAGGCATCAGATAAAGGTGGGGGATAGGGGTTTTTTGAATAGCACTTTCTGGATTTATTTTACCAACAAGAACCTCATAACTGCCCACTATCGTCTTTTTTTCAATGATTCCAAGGCCTGTCGTTGCATTTCCCTGAGGGTCAAAATCAATAATGAGATTTTTTTTTCCAATGGCTGAAAGGGCCGTTGCAAGATTTAAAGTTGTTGTTGTTTTACCAACCCCCCCCTTTTGATTCACGACAGCAATAATATTAGTCATAGGGGAGAATCCTCTTTAAGTGAGATATCTTTAAAAGCCTCCCTTTAGAATCTGTTAAACTGGGGAATATTTCAAGACAAAAGTCCCATTTTTTTTTGGCCATTTCAATTTCTTTTTCCGCATCTTTTCCTTTTAAAAAAAGGCAAAAGGATGTTTTTTTCATCAGGGGGAATGCATAGTCTAATAAGTCAGAAAGGGGAGCTAGCCCTCGCGCCGTAATAACGTCCCCTTTTATCTCAGAAAGAGATTCAATGCGCGATCTTAAAATGGTTACCGTCGAAAATGTTTCACGTGAAACATTTTCTAAAAAAAGGCATTTCCTGAGATCCGACTCCACAAGGGTGACCTCCAAGGTTTTTCTTCTACAAATCGCCAAAACAAGCCCTGGAAATCCTGCCCCACTTCCAAGATCAATAAGTGTAGACTTTATCTTAGGAAGATAGGGAAGAAGCTGAAGAGAATCTTCAAAATGACGCTCCCATAGGTGGGGGAGAGTTGAAGAAGATACTAAATTTATCTTTTTTTGCCAGGCTTCCAGAAGAGTTTTATAAATTTCGAGATGAGAAAATGTTTCACGTGAAACATTTTTTAAGAGGCGGTGTGTATTATCAAATTGTTTCACGTGAAACAATTTTTTTCTTTACGAGTTCATGGAATCAAAAAATTCTGAATTATTTTTGGTATTACGAAGTTTTTCAAGAAGGAATTCCATACCATCCGTCGTTCCCATAGGCATCAACACACGACGAAGAACCCACATTTTCGACAGCAGATCTTTGCCAACTAAGAGTTCTTCTTTTCGCGTCCCTGACTTCGTAATATCAATAGCTGGGAAAGTGCGTTTATCAGAAAGCTTGCGATCCAAAATAATTTCAGAGTTTCCAGTTCCCTTGAATTCTTCAAAAATCACTTCATCCATACGAGAGCCCGTATCCACTAAAGCTGTTGAGATGATGGTAAGAGATCCCCCCTCTTCAATATTACGAGCTGCCCCGAAAAACCTTTTTGGACGCTGTAAGGCATTGGCATCCACGCCTCCTGTGAGCACCTTTCCAGAAGATGGTATCACCGTATTGTAAGCGCGGGCAAGACGCGTGATGTTATCTAAGAGAATAACAACGTCATTCTTTAATTCTACAAGGCGTTTTGCCTTTTCAATAACCATTTCAGCTACTTGAACATGTCGCGTGGCTGGCTCATCAAAGGTTGAACTAATCACTTCTCCTTTCACAGAGCGAGCCATATCTGTCACTTCTTCAGGACGTTCATCAATCAACAACACCATGAGCGTCACCTCAGGATGGTTTTTTGCAATAGAATGCGCAATGTTTTGCATCATCACGGTTTTTCCTGAGCGAGGGGGAGCCACAATTAAAGCCCGTTGGCCTTTGCCTATGGGGGCTACAAGCTCAATAACACGAGGTGTAAGGTCTTTATAGGTGGGATCATCGATTTCAAGATTAAGTTTTTCTTCGGGATAAAGGGGAGTTAAGTTATCAAAATTGAGGCGATGCTTAATTGCGTCAGGAGCTTGGCTGTTAATCGTATTTACTTTTAAAAGAGCAAAATAGCGTTCTCCGTCTTTGGGAGCCCGAATTTCTCCCTCTACCGTATCTCCTGTCCGCATCGCAAATTTACGCACTTGACTTGGAGAAACATAAATATCATCGGGTCCAGGCAAATAGTTTGCTTCAGGAGAGCGGAGAAAAGCAAACCCATCTTGCAAAATTTCAACAACGCCGCCGCCAAAAATGGTTTCTCCCTTTTCAGCCATACTTTTGAGAATCGAAAACATCATGTCTTGTTTTCGCAAGGTACTTGCATTTTCAATATTAAGCTCTTCCGCTAAGGACAAAAGCTCAACAGGCGTTTTAGACTTCAAAGTTTTTAAGTTCATAGATTTTCACTGGGAAATTAAGAAAGGATGTTTTTTACTAATGACAAATTTTTTCAGAAAATTCAAGCCTTATTTTCACGACCTAAGCTATCCTTATCCACAATCGATGTTCGCCTAACTCACAATTTTGCTTTATGGTTAAGGAAGATATTAGAGAAAAGACACTCATGATCAAATTTCACCCTCTTCAAGAAAAGCATTTTCCTCTCCTTCTCCACTGGCTAGAATCTCCTCATATAAAAGCCTGGTGGGATCAGGATGTTCATTGGACAATGGACCTTATCAAGGAAAAGTATGGGTGTTACGTCAAGGAATTTAAGCGGCTCACTCTTCCTGATAAAACCATTGAAAAGCCTATGTATGCGTTCATTATGTGTGTGGATGGTGTTGAGGTTGGATATATCCAATATTATGACGCCTATGACTTTCCACGGGAGCAAGGATATGAACTAGAGGGGCTCCCCTCTTCCCTTGCCTCTATTGATGTTTTTATTGGAGAAGAGGATTTTGTAGGGAAGGGCCTCGGGCCCCTTTTAATGGAGACCTTTTTAAATGAGCATGTATTTAAGCACTTTGATGCTGTGTTCGTTGATCCAGATACAGCTAATCTTCACGCGATCCGAGCTTATGAAAAAGCTGGATTTAAAAAGATCAAAACCATAAACGAGGGAGCCATTACGTGGATGATGAAAACGTCGCCCAGAAACAATTAAGGTCCTAGGCTTATCTGAAACGCCACTTGTTTTAGGTCGCCTTCTTTCCTGTCTGCAACTCCTGAACATAGAGATCAACAAGTCTATGTAACGTTAAATATTGTGCGGGTTTTCCCACCATATAAAACCGTTGGAGAGAGAGCTGAGCTACTGTTTTCTCTATACTCACTTTCACGTCTGCGGGTTTTACTCCTTTAGCAATTTGTTGATCGATGTCATTGAGTAATATAAAGCCAGCGATAAAGGTTCCCGTTCTGGCAACTCCAGAATGACAATGCACAGCAATGAGAGAGGAAGGCGTATGGCCCTTCCTTGCCTGTAAAATGAGGCTTAATAGCTCGTCCGCACTTCCACTCGCGTGATCTTTCCACTCATTTGTCCACACATATCGAAGCTTATATGCAAGAGGCTCGCTTTCTTCGCTTTCAAGGGGAATTTTTAAAAACGACTCTTGTGTGGATGCATTTGTTTCCACATTCCCTTGCCAGTAAGGATAGCTTTTTTCATGCCCTCCTTCCGCTGCAGGTGTTAAACGCACAAGATGAGTCACTTGAAAGTTTTGCATTAAGTTAAGGAAGTTCTCAATTGATGCTTTTGACGGCGCTTCCAGAGCTAAAAACTTAAGTCCGTTTAAGATAACTGTGTCTGAGTTATAACTTGCATCCGTATTATTATAGGCAAAAGCAATGAGGTGAGGCTTGCGATAGCGGTGATTAATCAAGAGGTCCTGTGAAATCATGAAGTCTTTCTGAGATTCAAGCGTATCCGCAGCGGGATTAACATACCAAACATGCTCTCTCCACTCGTTAAGCTTGTTAAATTCTTCTAAAATGTCTTCCTTATTTCTATTCATAGACCAGTTTTGATATTTTTTATTAGTTAAGAGCTTATCTGAGCGCTCTTTAAAGCCAGCCTCACACTTTTGAAAGACCTGATCGCGATAAGCTTTTGGTAAACAGGGAAAGGTTCTTGTTGGGTCAGCAAGAGAAACAGAGATCATCTCTGCATATCCCATCAAAAAAACCACCGTGCTCACTATTAGTTTACGCATTAAAGCCTCCTAAATATGCTAAAGAAGAAGTATTTCTCTCTTAAAGGTTTTTCAAATTGACAACACATAATTTTTTCATCAAGCCTTACATACAGCGTCGGGTTTAATCAGGCAAGGAACAAAAAAAATGCATTCTCTTAAAACAAAAATCTGGTCTTTCTTTGTTGCCATTATCATTTGTACGACAGCTTTAGCTTTACCTCCCGAGTGGCCAACGGATGGCATTATCGTTGAGCCTGATATGAACAGGGCTCCTCTCATTGCTGCCTTTAGAGACGCCCAAAAATCTCTTAAAATTTCGGCCTACAAATTGACAGACAAGTCCATCATTGCAGTCTTAGAGGAGGTGGCAAAGAAAGGTGTCTCCGTTGATGTGCTTGTGACAAGAAGCATTTTTAAACGCCAAGGAGAAACAAAATCCGATGAAACACCCTTAGACAGATTAAAAAAAGCGGGAATTAATGTTCATCAATCTCCTGAATTTTATGCACAAACTCATCACAAAATGATCCTCGTCGATGATACATACGCCCTGATCGGCACAGGAAATATGGGGACAGGATCTTTTGATGAATCCAAGGATCGCAAAGCAGAACGCGATTTTTGGATCACTGTTACAAATGTGCCTCAAGTTCATGAATTAAAAACTGTTTTTAAAGCTGATTTTGAAGGCCACCGAACGAACCTAAAACATTCTCTTTTAGTGTGGAGCCCTGACCAGGGACGGACTCCTTTTACAAACCTTATTAAGTCTGCCACAAAAAATATTTGGATCTATCAACAAGATATCGAGGATCCAGAAATAGCAGGGGCTTTAGCACATGCGGCGAGAAATGGCATCGATGTTCGCCTGATGATGATGCCTAACCCCTTCAATAAGCCAAAAGACGGCAACATTCCTCATCAAGAAATGATTCGTCAAGCAGGCGGAAAAGTAGGCCTTATAACCCACGTCGTGGGTCACGCAAAAGTCATGCTCGTTGATGTAGGAACTCCCCATGCAAAAGTCTATTTGGGATCTGCAAACTTTTATCCTCCCTCCCTCGATAAAAATCGAGAGCTGGGAATTGTTACCTCAGACCAACCTGCTATTAGCAGAATAAGTTCGGTCTTTGAAGATGACTGGCACCAAGCAGACTTTACGCCAAGGGAGCTTTAAAACTTAAAGCTCATCTTTTGCGCACGGAGGTTTTCCGCTCCACCATAATTTTATGGCCCCCCACAAAGAAAGCCCTTCTGACTCATTGGGACAGGGAAGATCAGGCGTGGGTTGGGTTTTAACGCTTCCGCCCTCAGGAAGAGAAGGAACATCTGGCCCAATATTTAGCCCCTTTTCCTGAGGCTTTCTAATAACCAAAGAGAAAGGCTTCCCATCACTGTCATCAAAAGTAAGATCCACATCATCATTTCTTTTTAAGGTTAACACTTCAGGGTGCTTTGGATCAAAGCAGATTTGCGTCACATCTCCGCCTGACTTAAGAGACGTAAGCAAGCATGTTGCCTCGTCGCCTAAATCATAAGGAGCGCTTGTTTCATGAAAAGTGCCACACTCAGCTCTACTTTCTATTACTTGAAGTCCGATATGTCGCACAGTCTTCCCAGACGCAAGGCCTTGATGAGCTTGAGCCAATTGCAGACCTTCAATAGCCCTTACGGTTCGAACGGCAGGATTACTTGCATCAGGAAAACAGCTTTCAGTAACAGGGTCTGTGGGCTTTAATGCCGTTTGAATACATGTTTTTCCACCTTCATGCAATTTTAAAACGGAAACAGGATCTAACTCAGCCACTTTTGTAGGATGACGTGTAAAAGCGTACAAATCAGTATGGGTTTTACCTAATGGGATAAGAGCCTGGCATTTTTCAAGGCTTCCTCCGTCTCTTAGACAGGTGGAAGCGGGTGTCATAAGCTCACCCCATGGATTATGAGGGCAGGGTCCGCCGCTATAATGTTGTTTTGCTTGATCCACGGAATTAAATTCGTGTGCTCCTACACCAGGAAGCTGAGAAACGAGATAAACGAGGCCTGCAGCTGTAACAAAAGCTAATGTACCTGAAACAAGTTTTCTCCCTTTAGGAAGAGGGAGGCAAGGCACTATATTTAAACCAGCTTTAATATTAGAGATCGCTGTTAAAGCAGGTGTTAGAAAAGGAAGCGTTTCGCCCACATTTGTCCATCCCACAAGAGCTCCCCCAACATAGGTCACTGTCTCATAAGGATAAGCCCAGGCCCCTTTTAAAAGGCTTGCTACTTTGGAGCCAGTATAGGGAAGAAGACCTTCATCACCCACTTGGACAAGTTCTTCTTGAACAGCTTTAAGGGCGTTTTTACCTTTTTGCTTGTAAAACTGCCCGGCTTTTTCCAGATCTGTTTCTGGACAAAAAAGAGTACTCGCAAAGAGGAGAGGCACCTCATAAAGAGCTTTAAGATTTGTTCTCCATGAACTCTGCTTAAGGGGAAGGCCGCTCTCAATATCTACATCGGGCAACGCAAAAGACGCTTTTTGAGGAAGAACGGTAGTTTCTCTCTCCTCACTCATCGCATAACAAGGAGAATAGGGAGCCAAACAGGTAAGCAGATACGTCCACGCGATAAACACAGCAAAACTCTTAACAAAATATTTCATGACAGGCCCTTTTTAAAAATGACTACTGGAGAAACTGTAAAAATTTTTGGGGAGCCTCGCAAGAGGGAAATTAAATTCTTCCATCTCTCCCCTTTAAAGGCGTAAACTTATCCCCATTTCGATTTATTCAACAACGCCCCTTGTGGGAGAGGTGGAAGAGAGCCGTCCCTCGCAAAGAATTAAGAACCCATTTTCTTTACCGCATCCTCCAGAGACAGCTCGACTTTCTCCCCCGTCCTGCGGTTTTTGAGTTCACACTGTTTTGACTCTACACTTCGCGGCCCCATAATGATCTGCCAAGGAAGACCGATAAGGTCCATGTCCGCAAATTTGGCTCCTGCCCCTCGATCGCGATCATCATACAGGACCTCGACGCCGGCTTGGAGAAGCTTTTGATACATGTCATCACAAAGCTTTGTGCACGCCTCATTCTTAACATTCATATTGAGAAGGCCGACCTTAAAAGGGGCCACGCTTTCAGGCCACATAATCCCCGCTTCATCATGGTGAGCTTCGATAATGGCTGCCGTTAGGCGGGAAATTCCAATGCCATAGGATCCCATCTCAACAGGGATTTGTTTGCCTTCAGAATCCATCACAAAGGCCCCCAAAGGAATGGAATATTTGGTCCCAAAATAAAAGACGTGCCCTACTTCAATACCGCGCGCGGTTTTTAATTTTTCTTGAGGCACAGGGCAGGTTTCCGGATCATGGAGCTCATCCGCTGCCGCATAGAGGGTTTGCAAGCGGTCAAGGGTTAAGGTTGTGACATCTAAGGTTTCGTAAGTCTCATCGTAAAAGATCTCGCTTTCCCCCGTGTCCGCCAGAATTTGAAACTCATGACTGAGATTTCCGCCGATGGCTCCTGAGGACGCCCTGACAGGAATGGCCGTCAAATCCATGCGCGCAAAGGTCCTGACATAAGCCTCTAGCATGGCTTGGTAGGATGCTTTGGCGCCTTCCATGGTCAGGTCAAAGGAATAATTGTCTTTCATCAAAAATTCCCGCCCACGCATTACACCAAAGCGAGGGCGAATTTCATCGCGGAACTTCCATTGGATGTTGTAAAAGCGTTTTGGCAAATCGCGATAGCTTTTGATAAACCGCGCAAAAATATCCGTAATCACTTCTTCTGCCGTAGGACCATAGAGCATCTCGCGCTCATGGCGATCCTTCATGCGGAGCATTTCCTTTCCATAGTCGTGATAACGGCCACTTTTCTCCCACAGCTCTGCTGGCTGAATTGTGGGCATCAAGACTTCAAGGCTGCCTGCGCGATCTTGTTCTTCGCGTACAATTTGTTCAATTTTTTTCAGAACCCGCAAACCCAAGGGAAGCCAGGTATAAATCCCGGATGTTACTTGGGTGATCATTCCTGTCCTCACCATCAAACGATGGGACGCAATCTGTGCCTCTTGAGGCGTTTCTTTGAGGGTGGGGTAAAAATAAATGGAGGACCGCATAGCAAATGATTCCTAGATATAATTTTTTGATTTTGTATTTAATAGAGTATGGCGTTTTTAAAAAAAGTCCAGTTTTTTAAATGGCCATTTTACCTTTTGACAGAGTTCAAGTCTTTTCTTTCCTTGTCATCAACTATGTTGTTGAGTGGTAATGTGTTAAGACCATTAAAGCCTAAACTCTTCCCCTAAGTAAACGCGGCGAACGATTACATCGGTCACAATGTCTTCAGGAACCCCTTCTTTAAGAACCAGCCCCTCGTTAATAATATAGGCCCGGTCCACAATACCAAGGGTATCGCGCACATT
>JACPNY010000038.1 GCA_016185255.1 Pseudomonadota bacterium | reverse complement strand
CTGTTACCTGTGATTTTGATGAAGTAACAGCGCCAACAGCCATATCTTTCCTTAATTCCGCACAGAATGCGTATTATGAAGGCGGAGTTGTTGTAAATACTGGACAACAAAGTGTTACATTTTCTTCTATCGTTCCAGAAGGAGACACACAGACCTGGCTCATAATCCGTAACCCTGGGTTTGATGGCAAAACTGCACTCCCTTTTGGTCTGCGGCTTAAGGCAATGGATATAGATCTGGGGAATGTTCCAAAGAGTCAAATCCTTAAGTCAGTTGATTTCTTGCAAGATTGGCTTGAGCTAGGTCTTATCAAAACGAACCCTATCGATGTTAAAGAAGGGCAGACACTTACTGTCACCTGTAATTTTGATGAAGTAATCGCACCAACAGCTATATCTTTTATTAATTCCGCACAGAATGCGTATTATGAAGGCGGAGTTGTTATAAATACTGGACAACAAAGTGTTACATTTTCTTCTATCGTTCCAAAAGGAGACACACAGACCTGGTTAATACTTCGTAACCCTGAGTTTGATGGAAAAACCCCACTCCTTCTTGGCCTGTGGTTGAATCACATTTTTCTAGACGTTGAAAAAAAGACTGATCACTTGTTATTTCAAACGCTCGAAAATGACGAAGATCTTGATTACGTGATGGCGTTGAGCCTTCAAGGGAAGAATGAAGGTTTACAACCACAACCCCAAGACGAAGAGCTTGACTATGCGATGGCTTTGAGTCTTCAAGAGAACAATGAAGGTTTTCAAGAAAAGCTCGAAGAGGAAGATCCTGATTACTTGTTGGCGTTGAGCCTTCAAGAGAAAGATGAAGAGAAGCCAATACAAAAGATCGGGGAGGAAAAGAAAGACCATCACATTGTGTTTCCTATCATTGATCAAAAGCTAGAAGAAGATCGTGTGCTTAGAAAAGAACAAGACGAAGAGTATGCAGAAGCCTTAAAAGAAGATATTAGAAGAAATGAAATCGAGCAGATTAAAAAAGAGCTTGAACGCCTTGAAGCTGAGAAAGCTGAAATTATGAATAAGCCTGAGGTAAAACGAGAACTATTTGTAGCGCGAGGTCTAAAAGCCAAAGAGGAGGCTTTTGCTAAGTTTGGGCTGTTGAATCTTGAAGAAAAAATCGACCAGCTTGCTCTTCAATTAAAAGTTCGCGAGTGAATAGAGAAGTCGAAAGCCTATACAAGCTGAAAGTATGAACTTTGTCTCAATCCCCCTGTTGTCATTCCCGTCACAACAGGGGTTGGGTGTATGAGTCAATGCTTGCTTTAAAGCCCTTCTTATGAGTAGATAATGCGGGGGCGTTATCCACAAGAATCTAGTCTTCTCCCTCAGTCTTTTTTGATGTATTTATATCTTTGAGATGAAGATAAACGGTGTGTTTTTTTCAGAAGAGGGTTGTAATTCTGCATGTTCTGCAATACATATCAATATATATACCTTCTTTTTTAGTTAGGAGTATTAAAGGTGATGCGCGCGACTCAACTATTGTTACTGTCCACTACTTTGTGTTTTTCCTTAGGAATAACATCGGCGTTTGCAATGATGGGAAACGATGAATTCATCTCAACTAAAAAGGGAACACCTGTTCGGATTAAGGGGCGATCTCGAGATGAGGGTCCTATGCCAATTCTTTTAGTAAAAGATTGGGGTCACTTAGGTCTTGTCAAGACAAATCCCATGGATGTTAAAGGAGGGCAGACACTTACTGTCAGCTGTGATTTTGATGAAGTAACAGCGCCAACTGCTATATCTTTCCTTAATTCCGCACAGAATGCGTATTATGAGGGCGGCGTTACTATATTTCCGGGACAAAAAAGTATTACATTTTCTTCTGTTGTCCCAGATGGAGACACACAGACTTGGCTCATAATTCGTAACCCTGGGTTTGATGGCAAAACTCTACTCTCCTTTGGTCTGCGGCTTAATGCCATGGATATAGATGTGGAGAATGCTCCAAAGAGTCAAATCCTTAAGCCAGTTGATTTCTTACAAGACTGGGCTCATTTAGGTCTTATCAAAACAAATCCTATAGATGTTAAAGGAGGGCAGGACCTTACTGTCACCTGTAATTTTGAGGATGTAACGGTGCCAACAGCTATATCTTTCCTCAATTCCGCACAGAATGGCTATTATGCGGGCGGAGTTACTGTATTGCCTGGACAAAAAAGCGTTACATTTTCTTCTGTCGTTCCAGAAAGAGATACACAGACTTGGCTCATAATCCGTCATCCTGGGTTTGACGGTAAAACTGCACTTCCTTTTGGTCTGCGGCTCAATGAAATTTTATTGAAGGTTGGTCTTGACCCGCATGCGCGCATTGCAAAGATATTGAATCCGCTCGCAGACCAAAGCAAGAAAGAGCTTGCGACTATCATCAAAGCACTTAATCCTACTATGGAAGATGCTATTGCCTCTGCTTGGGGAAACTCGCTGAGTCCTAAATTCTTAAAAGGAACGATGGGCACTGGTTATTCTAACGAACAGTTGACCTATACTTTCCAACCGCCAGAGGGCCTCCCTCTTACCTTATACAGACATATTATGCCAGGCTATCTAAATGGCTGTGGATATTACTCTTTAGGGATTACGCCTAGAGAAGCAAGGCGGCAATTGCGCCATCACCTGAAGCCAGAAAGCCTTAATGCAGTGCGCTATAAAAACATAATTGCAGAAGAGATTTTTGAAGCTGTGAAGTATCACAATCTTCCTGGAAGTTTACGAAATAACCTGGAGATTGCCCGTCTTTACGAAGAAATGGCTACTGCTGACCTACTTGTGAATGAGCTGACACGGCCCCTGAATCAGCATTTGGGAAGAGGATCAGTAGATTTACCCGCCTACCCAGTGGGGGAGTTAACCCTTGATCTATTCCCAAACCTTGATGCGGTTGTTGGAGGACTGGGAACTGTTTCGGACGTATTTGTCCTTCTTCAGGACGCAACAAATGCGCTGGAAGTTAGTATGCAGGCCATAAGGGAGTGGGGGAAAAAAGATGAGATTATTCGCGCTTACATAAAGGCTGAAATACGCCCAGGCGTGCAACTTACCTTTTTGCCTAATGCGCAAGGAGAGCAGAAAAGTGGGATCATTGACATTCTTGCAGATATTAATGGGCTTAATCTTAATATCTATGAGCCTGTAAGAGATGCTCCTCAGCAATTAAGGCTTACTCACACCCATATCACTCTAGGGGCTGTTCGCCAGCGGAATATTCTCTATAATCCTGGGCATTATGATCGATTGGAAAATGCCCTGCATCGTCATGTAATCCCGAACTAGCGATTACCCCCACAAATCCTTGATCTTAGAAAAAAAGCCTTCGGAAAGGGGGCTAGAGTGGGATTTTTTCTCGAGACCTGCGAACTCTTGTAGGAGTTCTTTCTGTCGTTTAGTCAGGTTGACGGGCGTTTCCACGGTTGTTTCGATGTACATGTCTCCACGCGTAGAAGAGCGCAGAATAGACATACCTTTTCCTTTCAGGCGGAATTGCTTGCCCGATTGGGTGCCCTCAGGAACCTTAACGCGAGCAGTGTGTCCATCAATGGCTGGGACTTCGATTTCTCCTCCCAAAGCAGCGGTTGACATGGAAATAGGGACTTGGCAATAAATGTTGGGTCCATCTCGATGGAAAAACTTATGTGATTTGATGTGAAGGAAGATATAAAGATCTCCTGGAGATCCACCCCTTAACCCCGCTTCTCCTTCGCCCGCAAGGCGGATGCGAGCACCTTCTTCGATGCCAGCAGGAATTGTAACAGAAAGGGTTTTTTCCTTTCGGACGCGTCCAGATCCTCCACAGGTTTTACAGGGATTTTTGATGATTTGGCCCATTCCATGGCAATGGGAACAGGTGCGCTCAATGGTGAAAAAGCCCTGGCGAGCTCGTGTTTTCCCTTGACCGTGGCAGGTGGGGCAAGTTTCGGCCTTTGAGCCTTCTGAAGCGCCCGATCCATGGCACACCTCACACGTTGCGTTGGTTGGGATTTTAATGTTTTTCTTTAACCCCTTGAAGGCATCCTCAAGGGATATTTCCATGTTATACCGTAAATCTGCGCCTTGGAGAGAGGCTGTTTGAGCGCCGCGAGTGTGTGTGCCCCCTCCCATAAATTCGCTGAACATATCATCGAAAATATTGCCAAAGCCTGAGGCTGCAAAATCAAAGCCACCAGCATGGAATCCACCGCCACCGCCGCCCCCCATGCCACCTTCAAAAGCGGCGTGTCCCATGCGGTCATAGGCTGCGCGCTTTTGATCGTCTTTCAGTACATCATAGGCTTCGTTGATTTCTTTAAATTTTTTCTCCGATTCCTTGTCGCCCGGGTTTTTATCAGGATGAAGCTTCATCGCAAGCTTACGGTAAGCTTTTTTAAGCTCATCCGGCTTTGCACTTCGTGAAACACCTAAAAGGTCGTAGTAATCTTGTTTTGCCATATTTACTCCAGTAATCAGTCATCTGTTTTCAGTGATCAGAAGTCTCTGATCACTGATTACTGACCACTAACTACTCATCACCCTTCTTATCCCCGTCAACTTCTTCAAAGTCAACATCCACAACGTCTTCTTTGTTGGTTGTTTCAGATTCATCCGAAATTTCAGAGGAGGTGTCCTCTTGAGAGGCCTTGTAAATGGCTTCTCCTAAGGCCATGGAGGATTGGGTTAAAATTTCCATTTTTTGCTGAATAACTGACTTTTCAGGAGAATCAAGAGACTCTCGTAAGTCTTTAGCGGCAGCTTCAACTTTTTCGCGATCGGTCGCTCCAATTTTATCCCCATGTTCTTTGAGGGTTTTTTCTGTGGTATGGAGCAGGGCTTCAGCGTGGTTGCGGACTTCCACAAGCTCACGACGGCTTTTATCTTCCGTTGCATGAGCTTCTGCATCTTTAACCATTTTTTCCACATCTTGTTCAGAGAGTCCCCCTGACGCTTCAATCCGGATTTGTTGCTCTTTACCTGTGGCCTTGTCTTTTGCAAAGACATGAACGATGCCGTTGGCATCAATATCAAAGGTGACTTCAATTTGTGGCAGGCCGCGGGGAGCAGGGGGAATGCCCATCAAGTCGAACTGACCCAAAAGCTTATTATCCGCGGCCATTTCGCGTTCTCCTTGGAAAACACGAATCGTCACAGCGGTTTGGTTATCATCAGCAGTTGAGAAAGTTTGGCTCTTCTTTGTAGGAATCGTTGTATTGCGATCGATAAGACGTGTGAATACGCCCCCCAAGGTTTCAATTCCCAAAGACAGAGGGGTAACGTCCAATAGGAGAACGTCCTTAACTTCACCCTTTAACACACCGCCTTGAATAGCCGCCCCCAGGGCAACGACCTCATCCGGATTAACACCACGGTGAGGATCTTTTCCAAAGAATTTCTTAACGGTTTCAATGATTTTTGGCATACGGGTCATACCGCCAACTAAAATCACCTCATCAATACGACCTGCTGTAAGGCCTGCATCTTCAAGAGCCGCTTTGCAAGGCTTAATCGTCCTTTCAACCAAATCCTCCACAAGGCTTTCGAGCTTGGCCCGTGTCAGTTTGACATTCAAATGCTTAGGTCCTGAGGCATCCGCTGTAATAAAGGGAAGGTTCACATCTGTCTGCATGGCGCTTGAAAGCTCAATCTTTGCTTTTTCTGCGGCTTCCTTGAGGCGTTGCAGAGCAAGTTTGTCCTTGCGCAGATCAATGCCTTGCTCCTTTTTGAATTCATCAGCTAAATACTCGATGATGCGTTGGTCAAAGTCTTCACCGCCCAAAAAGGTATCACCATTGGTAGATTTGACTTCAAAGACACCGTCCCCAATTTCAAGAACTGAAATGTCAAAGGTTCCTCCGCCTAAGTCATAGACGGCAATGACTTCGCCTTCTTTTTTATCAAGACCATAGGCAAGAGCTGCTGCCGTTGGCTCGTTAATAATGCGCAGCACATCAAGGCCTGCAATTTTACCTGCATCTTTGGTGGCTTGACGTTGGGAGTCATTAAAGTAGGCGGGAACAGTAATAACAGCTTGTGTTACCTTTTCGCCTAAGAAGTTTTCAGCTGTTTCTTTCATTTTTTGAAGAATAAACGCACTGACTTCACTGGGGCTATATTTCTTGCCTTCGATTTCAACCCAGGCATCCCCGTTAGGACCTTCCACAATTTTATAGGGAACAAGGCCCATATCTTTTTTTGTCATGGGATCGTCAAAGCGGCGCCCAATAAGACGTTTAATAGCAAAAAGGGTATGTTCAGGATTTGTGACAGCTTGTCTTTTCGCGGCTTGGCCGACGAGACGTTCGTTTGTATTTGTAAAAGCAACCATAGAGGGGGTAGTGCGGGCACCTTCTGCGTTTTCAATAACACGGGCTTCTTTCCCGTCCATAATGGCCACACAAGAGTTGGTGGTTCCAAGGTCAATTCCAATTACTTTACTCATTTTTTTCCTCTTTTCTTGTGAAGATTTCTCTTGTTCTTTTTGAGTGACAAAAGAAATCTAATGGTTTGACATAAATTTCCTTTATCTTCTTATGTAGGAAGAGGATCAGAAGATTTCAACTCTGCTTCCGTATTTTTTTCATTTTCTTTTTTTTGCTTTGCAACACCAACGAGAGCTGGACGCAAAAGACGACCATGAAGCTTATAACCAGGTTGAAGAACATGGACGATGGTTCCAGCGGGTTTATCCGTATCGTCTACCTCAAACATAGCTTGGTGAAACTGATGGTCAAATGTTTCTCCTAAGGGGTCAATCTTTTCAATGTGATGTTTTTTAAAGGCACCTAGAAGCTCGTTTTCTGTAATGCTAACGCCCTCTAGAAGACTTTTGAGGAGTTTTTCTGGCTCCGCATGGTCTTCGGGCACACTTTCAATAGCCCGTCTTAAATTGTCAGAAACCGATAAAAGTTCACGCGCAAACCCAGAAATGGCAAACTTGGCCATTTCTTCCCGTTCACGCTCGGAGGGGGTTTCTTCATCTTCTGTCATGGCTTACCTATCGTTTTACTAATGAGTTTTGCTGTATAGTCTACCATAGGAATGATACGACTATAGTTTAATCTTGCAGGACCAATCACGCCGATAGCCCCTACAATACGTCCATTGTCCGTCGAATAAGGGGAGATAATAAGGGAACATCCTGAAAGTTTGAAGAGGTTACTCTCGGATCCAATAAAAATTTGAACGCCATCGGCAGCAATGGAGGCATCAAGCAGTTCAAGAAGCTCTTTTTGGGCGTCAAGGGCTTCAAAAAGGGTTCGAATCCGGTTCAGTTCCTCCATATGACGCACATCAGATAACAGGTTCGATTGTCCGCGCACGATAAGAGAGGTGGCCGATCCCTTGCCCGCCCAAATGGCAAGCCCTTCTTCCACAACCTTTGAAGTCAACCCATCGAGCTGACTTTTGTTGTCTTCAAGTTCACCCAAAATTTGAGCTTTAGCTTCTTTTAAGGTTTTGCCCACAAGGCGGCTATTCAAATAATTTCCGGCTTCTATAAGGCTTGAAGGTGGCAATCCAGGAGGAGTTTCAATAATTCTGTTTTCCACAAGACCGTCTTCTGTAATAAGCACCACAAGGACACGCCCTGGGTTTAAGAAAACAAATTCCATGTGCTTTAAAATGGCTTCTGACTTAGGAGCCAAAACAATGCCGGCACACCGACTGAGGCCAGAGAGGGCTTTCGTTGTATCATCGAGAAGCGTTGAAAGGCTTTTTCCTGTGGCTTTGCAATGGTGATTAATTTCTTGTCGTTCTTCAGGAGAAAGATCCCCAATTTCTAAGATGCCATGAACGAAAAGCTGCAGTCCCGCTTCTGTGGGAAGGCGCCCTGCGGAGGTATGGGGAGCATATAACAGGCCTGCTCCTTCCAAATCCGCCATCACGCTGCGGATAGTGGCGGAGGAGAGGGACATTCCCAAACGTCCGGACAAGCTTTTTGATCCAATGGGCTCGCCCGTTTCAACGTAAGCGTCCACAATGTGGCGAAAGACTTCTCGTGAGCGTTTGTCCAGTTCTTCTAATTTCGTCATAGTCTCATGTGAGGTATGTGCCTATTTTTGTCATCCCCGAGCTAGAAATGCTTTGTTTTTCGGAGAAAAACATGAGTATTTCTTCATCGGGGATCTTGTAGAAACACCTCATGGGTTCTAAAAGATCCCCGATCAAGAAGTTCTAGGATTTTCTTTGCAAATCAAGAACTTCTAAGTCGGGGATGACAAAAATAGAATAATTATGCAATTCCCTGTCAATTATATAGGGATATTTCCAAAGATGCACAAGGGACGACTTCTGGGTCAGAGCCATCTCATAAAAATTTGCGAGGACGTTAACCTTTACCGCTCCCACAAGGGGAGAGGTAGTTTTCATACATTAAAGGAATTCTTAACTTTTTTTATCTACCCTTTAGTAAATCTTTTTAAAAAAGGACACACAATGAACCTTAAAATCCTCTCTGCGGCTTTTCTTATGAGCATGAGTGCGACAGCACTTTTGGCTCAAACGATAAGCTGCAATCAGGGGCCGTGGGTGGGACCGGATACCTCATGCAAAGCTGCGGTAACTGTCTATAATAGTATCATGAGTAATGCAGTGGCCACATCGGCTTTGGCAGGAATGGTGAACACAGTTCAGAATACAACTCAACCGGCTCCACAAGGAGATCCTCTGTATATAGAAGCTTCACAGCTATTGAAAACGTCGCCGGGAGAGTCGAATTTTATGGCCTATGACGCCTATTGTAAGACTACATCTCCCATGTCACAGGCATGTACTACTGTAGTCAATGCCGCTAATGCTTTGCAAGCTGCGTTTAAACAATTAAACACCGATCTTTCGACTGCTAATAGTACTCATTCTTTATCAAACTTGGCGACTGCTATTTCTAATCTTGCTCCAACTGGTACACTCGAAGGGTTAGTTGATGAGCCGGGCACGGCAGCTCTTGCTACGTTGGTTAGCGACTTCAATACGTTGCTTTCTGCGTTAGAAGAAGCTTATAACATACAAATGCCCCCCTGTTTGCCTCCTAATACTTGCTCTGCTCCATCGCAAAAGAAGGACGTGCCTTCTAAGAAATGAAGCTCAAATCTTTGGGCACAAGGATGCTAAGGAAAGCCAGGATGATCATGACCTTGGTCAATGGTGGCTCCTCTTTCTAAACTCGGTAAGGAATTGTTAACACTTTTTCTCTAAAGTTTTAAAATGACTAGACAATCCGCAGGAGACTAAAATGAAACTTCAATTTCTATATGCAGCTCTTTTTTTAACTCTGACATCAACAGCAGGAATGGCAGAAAAACAAGAGAAATTAACATGCACTGATTCTAGCAGTTCTGCATGTATGGCAGCGGCAAAGGCGTATAATACGATAATGGCGCAGGGGACCCTAAAGAGCATAAAAACTAACCCAGCTATAGAAAATCTTTCTACTGTAGTTGAAAATTCAAATAATTTAGCGGATGCACTGGCTGTGGCGTTGTCTATTCCCATACCGCCCGAGAATAAGCCGTCTTCGGAAAAAGCGGCTGCCCCCTTACCCAACACCCCAAGCAGCAAAAAAGGAAACTAGGATGAAAAATCGACTTATCTATACAATTTTTCTCCTCGGATTGACGTCAGGAGAAGTATTTGCAGACTCACCACTAAGTTTAAGTTGCAGCGGGACTGCTTCTGCGGCCTGCACAGCGGCGGTAACTGTTTATAATAGTATCATGAGCAATGCAGTGGCAACATCGGCTTTGGCAGGAATGGCTACTACAGTTCAGAATACAACTCAGGATCCTATGTATGTGGCAGCTTTATCTATGTTATCAAGCAAGCCGAGGTCGGGTCTTAAGAATTATGTCGACAATTGCCAGCCGACAACAACGACACCCATGTCACCAGCGTGTCAAGCGGCGGTAAACGCCTACAATTCCTTACAAAAAGCTGTTGGAAGTCTGAATACAAATCTTCAAAAGAACGCAAATAACTTATCAACCTTGGTGCAGGACATTACTGGGCTTGCCACGAGTTCTGGGAAATTGGGAATTTTTCAAAGCAGCCCTGAAACGGTAGCACTTGGTGGTTTAATTCAAGATTTAAATGCTTTTGATGTGGCAGAAAGTACGGCGGCGGGTATACATATACCTTCCGAGGAAGCTAAGCGCGCTGTCCCTGCTAAGAGATAAAGGCTTAGTGCTTGCTTTGATCTAATGAGTTGGTTGTCTCGTTGTCCGCTTCTTTACGGAGAGGACAACTTTGAGCTGAATGAAAGTATAAACTTTCATGTAACTTAAGCCTATTTTATATTTCCCATTTTATAGAAAATTTTCACAAAGTCCACTTTTCCAATTGGCCATTTGATCAATTCCGCGTATGAAGAGAAAACAACTTTACTCTTTTAAAGGAACATTTTATGAGACCCTCAGGTCGCAGCCCCGATCAACTTCGCTCCATTTCGTTTGAAATAGGCCATACCAAACATGCGGAAGGGTCATGCCTTGCTAAATTTGGGGATACCCATGTGTTGTGCACTGCCTCTATTGAAGAGAAGGTGCCGCCCTTTTTACGTAATAAGGGAACGGGATGGGTGACAGCTGAATATGGGATGCTCCCTCGATCCACCCACCAGCGTATTGATCGAGAAGCCGCCCGCGGTAAACAAACGGGACGCACTCAAGAAATTCAACGTCTTATTGGGCGTTCGCTTCGCTCTGTTGTGGATTTAAAAGCTTTAGGTGAACGACAAATCACCATTGATTGCGATGTTTTGCAAGCGGATGGAGGAACGCGTACGGCCGCTATTTCAGGGGCGTATGTAGCCTTATATGTGGCTCTCCAGCACTTTGTTGCAAAAGGCAAGCTTATGACTGTTCCCATTAGCCATCAAGTGGCAGCAGTTTCCTGTGGGATTGTGGCAGGTGTTCCTGTGCTTGACTTGGATTATCAGGAAGACAGCACAGCCCAAGCGGATGCAAATTTTGTCTTAACAGATTGTGGGGCCATTATTGAAATTCAAGCAACGGCTGAAGAGAAACCTTTTCAAGAAGAGGTTCTTGCGGAAATGATTCGCCTTGCGCGCCAGGGAATTGGGGAGATTACGGCTCTGCAACGGGAGGTGTTGGGGGTTACAGTGTAGCTTACTACCGGCCAAATTTTGAAATGCTGTTAATTTCGTTGTCATCCCCGACTTAAAAGTTCTTGATTTGCAACGCAAATCTTAGAACTTTTTGATCGGGGATCTTCTCGAAACAAATAGGAGCTTCTATTAGATCCCCGATGAAGGAATTCTAATGTTTTTCTTTGAAAAACAAAGAGTTCCTAGCTCGGGGATGACAACTGGTAAGTAGTCGTGGTAAAAACTGACCGGTTCTAAGGCAGAAGGAGATTCCGCCTATCATCTGCTATACTGCTACACTGAGCGCAGGTGTGTCCCCCAACCAAATCTCGCGAGTATGAAGAGCTTTTAAGCTTTCTCGGTGGCCGATGGAGATAAAGGTTGTGTCTTGCAGTTGACTTTTTAAAAGACGATACAGATGCGATTCCGACGCCTCATCCATGGCAGAAGTTGCTTCATCCATAAACAGCCACTGAGGTTTCGCAAGCAGAACGCGAACAATCGCAATGCGCTGTTGTTCTCCCAAAGATAACACTCGCGCCCAGTCATTGACTTCGCTTAAACGTGATTTAAACCCACTAAGGCCTACACTGTCTAATCCCTCATAGATGTCTTCTTGAGACGCTTTTGAAGCTGGATATTGCAAGACATCTTCTAAGCTTCCCAAAGGCATATAGGGCTTTTGAGGTAAGAAAAGCAGAGAGGAAGAGGGGAGTTTGACGTCTCCTTTTCCATAAGGCCAGAGGCCAGCGATAACCCGTGCAAAGGTGCTTTTTCCCACACCTGTTGGGCCTGTAATAAGCGTGTCTTCTCCTCGCTTGAAGGTAAACTTGAGATCTTCCTTTAAAACAGATCCCAAAGGCAGACTGATATGATCACAGGCGACCTCAATAGCTTCTTTCTGATGCTTGGTATAGACAAGAGGGGAGGGAGGAAGATTTTCCAAGCTCACCTTGAACTCTAACAAACGATTGGTTGTTGCACGCCAACTCATGAGGAGCGGGAAGTTTGTAATGATAAAGGAAAGGGATGTGCTGACCTGAGTAAAGGCAGACATAGTCTGGGTAAGCCCCCCAAAGGTAATCTCTTTTGCAAAAAAGCGAGGAGCAGCCAACAAAAAGGGGAAAAGATATTGAAGTTGCCCATAAAAACTGTTCCACGAATTCATCGCCAACATGCGTCGGATAATGGCGTAAAAATTCTCAGCCACATGCTCAAAGCGGGAAGCTAAAATTCTTTGTTCCTTGCCCTCTCCTTGATAAAAGGCGATGCCTTCCATGTTTTCCCGAAAGCGCACAAGGCTATACCGAAAATTAGCTTCTCTCTTTTCATGCTCGTAATTGAGTCCAATAAGGCTGCGCCCAAGGTAAAAGCTCACAAAGGTTCCAAAAATGGCATAGAGAAGGGCTCCCCAGCACATATAGCCTGGAATCGAGAGGGTAAGGCTTCCTAAGGGAATGTGAAGGGTTCCTGAAAGAGACCATAGAATCCCTAAAAAGGAGAAAAGCGTAACGGTTTGTTCAAGTAAGGACAAACTTAAATTAAGAGAGTTATCAATGAATTGCCTAATATCATCCGCAATACGCTGGTCAGGGTTGTCCGATCCGTCTCCTTGAAGTTGAAGAGTGTAATAGCGCTTGTCTTTCATCCAGTGTTGAAGGAGATGCTGCGTCATCCAGGTCCGCCAGCGAATCTCCAGATTTTGGAGGAGATAGAATTTAGAAGTATAAAAAACAATGGCAAAGCAAGCCAATATACAAAAAATACCTAAAAGATGAAAGAAAGCACTCTTGTTCAGTTCTTGAAGAGCTGTAAAGAAGTCATTGTTCCAGTAGTTAAGGTACACCGTAAGGGCGATATAAAGCCCCATCAGAGCCACATGGCCTCCCAAAAGACCAGCCGCAATCCAGCGCTCTTCCGAGGTCCAATAGGGGCGAATGAGATGGGTCCAAACCTGTCTAAGAAAAGCGGGGAACGATGGTTTCATGGGCGCCCTTTCGAAAATATTACTTTGTTAATATTTCATTGCATGTAGAAATTATGTAGCAACAAAGCATACATTAATCAAGCTTTTCTTGTTCTAAAAAGACATAAGCTTTTATATTGATTTGCTTTTTTCAGTTGTTGGGGGTGTTTTTTGACTTAAGGAAATCAGACTCTTGTCTATTCTCCCTTGCTTTCTTGGCTAATCCAGGGCATGAATAAGGATCTTTTTTAAGAAGGGTTTATTCATGCAAGCTTATACGGACACCAATTTGGGGACGAAGCTATTTCTCTTAAGAGCTCTACGAAATCCCCGTCAATTAGGCGCTGTTGCTCCTAGTTCTCGTCATTTAGGAGCGCTGTTAGCGCGTCATGCGGCTGTGGATGATCATTCTCCCATCGTTGAATTGGGCGGAGGAAGCGGCTCCCTGACACGTGCTATGATAAAGTCGGGCATTGCGCCCCATCGCATTTATGTTGTTGAGTTGGAGCCCACTCTTGCGGCTTATTTAAAAACAGCCTTTCCCCAGGTCAATGTCGTCCACGGAAATGCTGCAGAGCTTGCGAAAATTCTCCCCTCGGAGGTGGTTGGTAAGGTTCATCGTGTCGTCTCAGGTCTTCCCATGATCAATATGCCGGAAGCTGTTCGCGGGCAGATTCTTGAAAGCTGCTTTGAGATTATGGCAAAGGGGGGGGCTTATCTTCAGTATACCTATTCCCCGCGCTCTTCCATTAACGATAAGACCTATGGATTAACAAAGAAGCGGCTTGGGACTATCTTTTTGAATATTCCTCCTGCAACGGTGTGGCAATATACGAGGGAGTAATATTTATTGGAGTTCTCTTTTTTCTTGTCATCCTTGGGCAAGAAAAGCTTTGTTTTCCATCGAAAAACATTAGTTTTTCTTGATCCGAGGATCTTGCCTCCATCGAAAAGATCCTCGGATCAAGAAGTGCTGGGATTTGCTGTGCAAATCAAGCACGTCTAGTCCAAGGATGACAGGGATAGGATTGTACAATGCCTAAAAACGTTGTTTTGTGTATTTTAGATGGGTGGGGACACCGAGAAAATGGGGGAGATAACGCCATTGCCCATGCTAAAACCCCCCACTGGGATGCCTTGATCGCCACATCCCCTCATACTCTTTTGGAAGCCTCTGAGCTCAATGTGGGATTGCCCACAGGGCAAATGGGCAATTCAGAAGTAGGACATATGAACATTGGGGCGGGACGGGTGATTCTTCAAGACCTTCCGCGCATTGATGATGCCATTGCGACCCATACTCTCGAAACTCTTCCGCCTTTGATAGATTTTGCGAATGCCCTTAAAAAATCAGGGGGGACTTGCCATCTCTTAGGGCTTCTGTCTCCTGGGGGGATTCATTCCCATGAAAGCCATATAAAAGCTTTGGCGTCTTTTCTTGCAGGACAAGGCGTTCCTGTTGCCATTCATGCTTTTTTGGATGGGCGCGATACGCCTCCTCAAAGTGCAGAGACCTACCTTTCTTCCCTCTTAACTTTTATTGAAGCTCACCCGGGGATTTCCCTCGCTACCCTTGGCGGTCGTTACTATGGGATGGATCGAGACAAGAGGTGGGACCGGGTCCAAAAAGCCTATGAAGCCATCGTAGAAGGAACGCCGCGTACTCCGCAGGCTCTTTCCTATCTCCATCAAAGCTATGAGGCGGGAGTCACCGATGAATTTGTCCTTCCCACGACCATTGGACCTTACACGGGCATGAAAGATGGCGATGGGCTGTTGATGGCTAATTTTAGGGCCGATCGGGCACGGCAAATTTTGACAGCTCTTCTAGATCCCTCTTTTCAGGGATTCACAAGGTCCCGTCAGATTTCTTTTTCAGCCGCTTTAGGTCTTACAGAATATTCTGAAACTCTTAATCGTTGGATAAAAACCCTGTTTCCTTCTGGGGTTCTTCCTGATGTCTTGGGAGAGATTATTTCACGGACAGGCTTAAAAC
Organism: Pseudomonadota bacterium; assembly: GCA_016185255.1. Classification (GTDB taxonomy): domain Bacteria; phylum Pseudomonadota; class Alphaproteobacteria; order UBA9655; family UBA9655; genus UBA9655. The sequence continues at coordinate 17,484 of JACPNY010000038.1, read as the reverse complement.
AGCTTCGTATAGCTGAAACGGAGAAATATGCGCATGTAACCTTTTTCTTCAATGGGGGACGAGAGGCTGTCTTTCCTGGAGAAGAGCGTATTTTGATCCCATCCCCTACCGTCGCAACCTATGATCTTAAACCAGAAATGGCGGCTTATGAACTGACAGATCGCCTTATAGAGGCAATTTTAAGCCAAAAATATGCATTGATTGTAGTAAATTATGCGAATACAGATATGGTGGGGCATACGGGAAATTTTGATGCCACTCGCAAAGCCGTTGAGGCTGTGGATACATGTCTTGGACGGATTAAGGACGCTGTTCAGAAAACAAATACCTGCCTTTTAATTACAGCTGACCATGGAAATGCTGAAAAAATGTATGATGAAGACCTCCATTCTCCTCACACGGCCCATACCTTAAATCCTGTGCCGTTTGTTATGGTGGGTGCTCCCCGCACAGCGCTTCACACCGGCAACCTGTCCGATGTTGCTCCAACGATCTTAGAACTTTTACATCTTCCTCAACCAGCCTCAATGACGGGACTATCTCTCTTGGAGAAGACCTATGGGTAAAATTCTTTTGTTTGTCTTCCTATTGGCAATGCCAGCGTTTGCAGAAGAAACACCTACAGAGATTGAGACCCTTCGGGAACAACGCCTGGCTTTACTGCAGGATCAACAGCAGCTTTTAGAAAAGGTCGCGGCTCTTGAAAAAGCGCTGCAGGATATTTCTCTTATGACTGAAGAGAAAAAAGCGCAGATTGAGCAGCATAAAGGAGACATTGTCAAACAACTCCCTCTTTTAACGCGCCTTGGGCGGTCCAACCCCTTACGTTTGTTGACAGATCCGCGTATGACTCAAAATGCGGTACGAGGAATTGTTTTACTTCGTGCCTTAGGCGTTTCTCTTAAACATCGGATGAACGCCATCCAAGCAGAGGTGAATGAATTGGCCTCTCTCAGCAAAGATTTTGAAATAAAAAATCAAGATCATCGTGCTTTGCTCCAAGCTATTGAGGCGCATCAAGCCCAGCTTAAACTCGTGGAAACACAAAGGATCGACGAGCTCAAACAAGAGGAAGAAGGGCGCCTTGCGGGGGAAGATGATGTGGCGACTCTGTTAGAAGAAAGCCGGACGGCTCGATCTAAGACAGCAAAAAAAGTGAAAGCTGCAACCATTGCAAAGGGTCTCCCTTTCCGTCGTTTAGAACAACCAGTGTCGGGGAAGATTAAGACTGATTCAAAACTTCAAAAAAAATTCAGCCCCCAAGGGCAAGGTATTATTTTTGAAACACAAAAGAATGCTGATGTTTTTGCTCCTTCCAAAGGAACAGTTGTTTTTAAAGGTCCCTTTCGTTCTCAAGAAGAGATTTTAATTCTCGATCATGGAAAGCACGTGCACACTGTCTTTATGGGAATGCATAAAATTAGTGCAGAGGTAGGACAAACTGTATATGCTGGAGAAAGATTAGGGACAATGGCGGGCTATGGGAAAAGCCCACCGCTGCTATATATTGAGTTAAGACAAAAGGGAAAAGCTATTGATCCCAAGCCATACTTTCCTCTTTCTTCATCAGATACGGAGTAGTTAAATGAATTCGCGTACCTTCGGTTTCTTTTGTTTTATTATCTTTTCAGCGATTGCTATTACGAGCTTTTATTTAAATGCAACCCCTAAAGACACAGGAAGCGCTGTGCCGGCGCATCAAGGAGCTTCCTCTTCCCTTCAACAGGATTCCTCTTCGCCTTCTGTAGACTCTAAAATGTTTGATAGCATTCTTGCTCGTATCAAAGAAGATTACGTAGAAGAAGTGACAGATGATAAGCTTCTTGCTGGAGCACTCAATGGGATGTTGTCGTCGCTGGATCCTCACTCGGCTTACCTTGACCCCAAATCCTATAAGGAACTGACAGAACAAACAAAGGGAGAATACGGAGGCCTTGGAATGGAAGTGACGATGGAAAATGGGCTTGTGAAGATTATTTCGCCCATTGATGATACTCCCGCTAAGAAAGCTGGCCTTGAAGCAGGGGATCTTATCGTTGCTATCGATAAAAAGCCTATTTCAGGAATGACTTTACTTGAAGCCGTTGATTTGCTTCGTGGAAAGCCAGGATCTAGTGTTCGCCTCCATATTAAGCGAGAAGGCAAAGACGTTTTTGAAAAAACGCTTACACGGGCCATCATCCAGGTGAAAGCTGTCAAATGGCGCGTGGAAGGGGATATAGGTTATATCCGTATTGCTACCTTTAATGATGAGAAGACTGTTTCCCTTGTAAAAGAAGCAATTGCAGCTCTTAAAAAGCAGCTTGGCGATAAGCTTGGAGGACTTATTCTTGATGTGCGCAATGATCCAGGCGGACTTCTTGATGCGGCCATTGGTGTTTCCAATCTTTTCTTGGCCAAAGGACAAGAGATTGTGTCAACGAAGGGACGAAATCCTCAGATAGATTCACGTATTGTTGCAGATGCTTCTGATATTACGGGAGGACTTCCTATTGTTGTGCTTATTAATGGAGGATCAGCGTCTGCGTCTGAAATTTTAGCAGGAGCCCTTCAAGATAACCATCGGGCCATTGTTGCAGGGACAAAATCTTTTGGCAAAGGATCGGTTCAGGTTGTGTTGCCTTTAACAAATGGAGGAGCCTTGAAGCTCACAACAGCGCGCTATTACACGCCGTCTGGTCGTTCCATCCAAGCGAAAGGGATTGAACCTGACATTGTTATTGATCAGGTCCAGACTAAACTTGAGAAAATTGATGAAAAGGAGCGTATCCGTGAGGAAGATTTCGCGGGCGCTCTTGATACGGCGAATGAGAGCAAATCAGAAAACAAAACACCAGAAGCGGTGAACGATAATTTAGATCCTGACAAGAAAAAGAAACAAGAGGTTGAGGATTATCAACTCATGCGTGCCCTTGACATCATCCGCACCATGGCCATTACTAAAAAATATGACTGCCAAAAGGGGAGTTAAGGAGGATGAGCGTAACTCTTGATTTTGAAAAATCCGTTGGAGAGCTGGAAAGTAAGCTTACTGAGCTTCGCCATATGTCATCAACGGGTGAGATGAATATTGGAAGTGAAGTCAAACGCCTTCAGGATAAAACGGAAAAACTTTTGGCAAAACTTTATAAGACGCTTACTCCTTGGCAGAAGGTTCAGGTGGCTCGCCACCCTGAAAGACCCCATACAGGAAACTACATCGACGCCTTAATCACCGATTTTACCCCTCTCGCAGGAGACAGAACCTTTGCAGAAGATGCAGCCATCGTGGGAGGGCTGGGGCGGTTTCGTGGCCATCCTGTGATTGTCATGGGCCATGAGAAAGGCCGGGATACGGACCTACGCATAAAACATAACTTCGGCATGCCGCGCCCTGAAGGCTATCGGAAGGCAGCACGTCTTATGCAGCTTGCGGATCGCTTTCAGCTTCCCATTATCACCTTTGTGGATACGGCAGGGGCACATCCAGGGTTGGACGCAGAAGAGCGAGGACAATCGGAAGCCCTTGCGCGTTGCTTAGAGGTGAGTGCTGCCGTTAATGTGCCTATTCTTACCACAATCATTGGGGAAGGGGGGTCAGGCGGTGCCATAGCCCTTGCCTTTGCGAACGTTGTGATGATGCTTGAACACTCCATTTATTCCGTGATCTCGCCCGAGGGATGTGCCTCCATTTTATGGCGGACGCGCGATAAAAAAGAAGAAGCCGCCATTGCGCAAAAGCTCACGGCTCAAGACCTTAAGCAATTTGGGATTATTGACAAAATTATTCCAGAACCCTTAGGAGGTGCTCAACGGAGTCCTTCCACAGTCATTCAAACGGTGGGGGATGCCCTTGAAAAAGCTCTGAAGCCTCTGCTTTCTTTGGATGGCAAAGTGGCCCGTTCTCAACGACGGGCAAAATTCCTGGCCATGGGGCGTGCGGGGCTGGTGTGATAGAAATTATAACAAATAACTAACTGTCATCCCGAATCCCCTGATCAAGTCAGAGGACAAGCTTATTTCGGGATCTTGTACCAATAAGATGCTGAGATGATCCCGGGTCAAGCCCGAGACTAAAGGTTCAGCATGACAATGGTTGTTCTGGATCCCCGCAACAGCAGGGGATGACAATGGAAAATTGAAAGGTATAGTGGTTTGGTATAAGAAATATCAAAGGGAGATTTTATGGGGCTTATAACGCAGAACACCGTCTCTTTTGTACGGAAAATCTTTATCCTTGCCATCATTCAAAGTCTTTTTCTCAGTTTTGGACTGTATGCAATGGAAGAAGAGGAGTTGCCTTCCTTTTACTCCCCCTGTTCGTCAAGGGCACTTCTTCTAGAGGAGGGGGAAGGTGAGTCAACGTCTGTCTCATTGCCAGAAGAACAGATGCCTATAGAAGAAGATGCTACTCCCTTTTTCCACTTACATTTAGGCGTTTATGCGAAAATTGTAGGATATCTAGAATCTGCCGATCAATGCCAGCTAGCATTTGTTTGTAAAAATACTTTAGCTAAAGCTACTTTGTTTGCCTTTAGGCGTTTTTTTATCTCCTTACCTGAAGACTGGAGGCGCGATATATTTCAAGGTAAGAGTGAGGAAGAAGCCTATAAGCAGTTTCAAGAGTTATCTGATGAGGGTGCTTTAGAACAACTCTATGTCCAAACCCTTTTGTTACAATTTCAAAGTAAGGGAAATTATGGTGCCTTCAGGCGTTATTTTATCTCCTTACCTGAAGACTGGAGGCGCGATATATTTCAAGATAAGAGTGAGGAAGAAGCCTATAAGCAGCTTCAAGAGTTATCTGATAAGGGTGCTTCAGAACAACTCTATGTCCAAGCCATTTTGTTACAATTTCAAGATAAGGGAAATTATGGGCTCCTCCGCTTAGCTCTCCTCAAGAATGAGCACTTCAAGAAAGTTGAAGAGACAGCAAAACAAAGAGCCATGCAAGATTTTTGTCTAAACGATCAAGACCAAGAAGACAGAAGTTGGATGAAGACCTTGGTCTTTTACTCCCTTTTTTTCGAAGAATACAACAATCTTCGGATAAGGAAGTGGCTGACTCAACAGAAGTTTTCTTTAGCTCAGCTTCTCTCAGGTTTGGCACAAGAAGAGGATTCTTCCGAACACGAAGGTACGACCAGATCTATATTAAAATCTGTTTGTTCACTTCAAAATAGACTAGCAGAAGATACCTCATTCATCATGTCTTTAGACGGTCGTCTTACTGTTTTAACTAATATCTTTCTTTCTCTTTTTAAAGAAAATAAACTTAGAGGGACTCTCGCTAAGTTAGCTAAGTTACCAGCGTCAGCTCAATTAACATGGCGTGAGACCTTTGCAAAGGGTAAGAGGATTTCTCGAGAAGAGTTGCTTACGATGCTTTCAGAGCAGGAGCTTGCAAGAAATCGCCCCGATAGTGTGGTTTATGAGAAAGTTGTTTCTTTTTTATCAAGCGGCCTCTTCGATTCAAAAGTACGTGAGAAAATTTATGAAGGTGTTGAAGAAGCTAAGAAGGCTAAGCAGCCAAAGGTTGCTAGGAATTTTGAATTCATGTTAATTCAAGAGTGTTTGATGCAGGGCCTTGTAAAGTTTTATTTCCCTTGGGTTGCTGCCTCCACAGGCATACTCTGATATGGTGGATCAAGAGCCAAGGGGTCGTTTTTTTTATGACTGTTATGAAGGCACATATGCAGAAGAAGTTGAGAAAAGATGGGGCCCCGTTGTGGATTTGGGAGAAGCTAAGGTTTCCTTTGAACTCGCAAAAATGCGAGCATGTACTGATAATCCCAAAGCCCAGAAAAGAGCGGCCTATTGGTTTTTACGGTATAAAGAACTTGCTCCTTCTTTGCCATTTGGAGATGATTTTTTGGGGCTGTCCTAGATAACGCAAGATTGTGTTATGTAGGAAAGCGAGAAAGAGTCGAAGAAGCTTACTTAAGTATTTATGTGGGTTCTTTAATTTCTTTGATTAAAAATTCATATCATTAAACTTGAAATACAAGCATATACATATTAAGTATATTCATATATTATTTTTTTGGGTATTTTTGTAATGATATGTAGAGCATTAAAATATTTTTTACTGTGTTCTTTTTTATATTCATCGGCTGCGCCGTTGTGGGCAATGGATGAAATAGGAGGTTACAGTCAAGGCTTGAAAAGAAAACGAAAAGGGGATGAATGTGACCATCTCCCCCATCCCACACCATGCCCTTCTCCCTTCGTCCTTTTTACTCGAGCAGCCAAAGTAGCTACGGGCAAGGTTTCACCTACTCCAACGGATCTCTCTTATGATAAGGCTGATGATTTTTTAAGAGAGTCTCGGCCTCATCTTGGAGCGCCGGAGCAATTTCTATGTGATTTTTATAGACATCTTATGCAAGCCCTTGATTTAAGTTGGCTCCTTAATGAAGAAGATGAACAGGTGTATGCGTTTTTGAATAATAGTTATGAGGCGTTAGATGAAAAACACCAGGCTTTAGCTGCCTTTTCCTGTGCTTATATGAGATCTCATGACCGAATTTCGGAAAACGTTTTAAGTGCTGATGAGGCTTATGATCTTTTTAGTGCTGCAAGATCTAAACTTCCATTTTTGTATCAAGTTTTATCTGACTTTTGCAGAGCCAAGATGAGGGCGCGAGGATTCATCTCTGATGAAAAATTGACGTCTTTACAGGCATACAACCTTTTTGTGGCCGTTCAGCCTCATCTTATATATGATGAAGAGCAGACTTATGTGTATAGAGCTTTCATGCGCCTTAACGACCTAGTTGGTGAGGAAGTCCTTACTAAGGAAGAAGCTCGTCTGCTGTTAAAGCAGCATTCACAAGATGATGAAGGCGGTGAATGACAAAAAAAATCTAGGGACTGTCGTAGAGTAGGAAATAATCTACACAGTCCCAAATTTTTCTTGTTCTTGATGGAAAATTTTTTTAAGCTTTTAAATATAAAAAATTTTCTAAGGGAAAAAAGGGAGGGGCTATGATTAAACTTGTTCAGAGTTTTTTAGGTTGGACTTTATCTTTTTCACTTGTGATGGCCCCTTTAAATCCTGTTTTAGCATATGACCCTCCTTTTAAAGAAGAGTGTACAGATAAAGGTTCATCTCTCAAAAAGCCAGGTAAGCTTTTAAGGCTAGAGGACTATCTCGAAGGGCTTGCTAAGCTGGTTGAAACTCATAAAGTCTCGCCTTTGGAATTTGCTGAAGAATTAAGAAAGCTTCATCATAAACTTCCAAAAGAGGGAAAAAAGATCGTTAAGTCCGTAAATGGCATGTTTCATCAACAACTACAAAGTTTCCCTTCCGATTTTATTGAAACTCATTTTATGAGAGATGTGGATAACGTCCTTAAGAGCCAAAATGGCCGCTTTCTTAAAGCGCGGGATGGGGACTTGCTTCGTAAAGATTTAAATTATTATAGAGAGGTCCTTAAGCCTGTTGATTATTTAATTTGTCTTAAAGCCCTTCAAGGTCAGCTTTCTTCCCTTCGGGAAAAGGGACGACTTCACCCTTCATTTCAAAAATCTAAGATTGAGAAGACTATAAAGGGGAGAATTTTGAAGCTTACCTCTACTTTAAAAGAAGAAGATATTCGCAAAAGCATTGCTGAACATATAGACCGTCTTTCTAAGAGGACTCAGCCTAAAGAAAATTCTACAAATACTTCAGCCACCAAGGATTTCCTAAAGACAGGAGCCGTCCTAGCGGCAGCTACTTTAATCGGAGAAGTATTTCCTACAGCAGCAGGTATTCAAGCGGATAATATAAATCAAAGTATGTATTATGAGTGGAATCGCGTTACATATGACTCTTGGTTATATCCATCCATTCAAATTACAGAAGGGTGTGATAATGGATGCACGGCAACATTTGATTTTAGTCAAGCCTTATACAATGAAACATGCTCGAACCAATCTTCCCTCCCAGGCATATTTATCAGTACGGGTGATGTCGGTTACGATAAGAGTTGTGATATTTTATTAGATCATGGAGAAAAGAAACAAATTGTAATTGCCAAAAATTGGAGGACGTTTAATCAACTTTTTGGAGGGGAAGTTAAATTTGTTCCAACAAGAGCCAATTTTGCTGAAAATTTCACAGCACCTCTTACTATTTGTGATCGACTTAATCCAGATGATTGTGTTTCCGGTGCAATTAATCTTGTTTGCCGGAACAATACTTATGTTATGCCTACCTCCACTCCCCCAGCGTCTTCTAATGGAGACTCGGCTGCCATTATTGGTGGGTCCGTCGTAGGAGGAATAAGCCTTATTGTTTGTGCGGGTTTTTTCGTGTGTTGCTGTTGGGATTCAATCAAAGCCAAAGGTGAGGACTTAAAATTAACATATGTGGCGTGGAAACATCGCCGAGAGGAAGCAAGACAAGCTCTTTTGAGGGATAAGGAGCCAGAAAACCAAAGAAAAACTTACGGAACCCCTTCTAAAGAAAAAAATTCTATGGAGCTACAGGTTACACAAGATAAGTCTGTATAGTTGTACACGTTAACTGCATGCATAATTGAGTCTATTAACAAAATATTAGGAGACATTGAGTATTATTTGTCAAATGAGGCAAGGCTTCACTGATACAAAAGAAAAAAGGACGAAAGATGACATCACAGGGCGCTGCAAAAGGGATTTTATGTCTCTCCTTAGTCGTATTTGCACTGAGTCCTCCTAGAGCAGAGGCAAGCACTTATCAAATACGTTTTAAAAATAATACACAGATCCCACTTACCATTTCCTATAGTTCCTCGAAGTGTTTGACGCCTACTAGTTTTCCACAACAAACTCTTCAGCCTAATGCTCTCGGATCGCCGACAACTTATACGATAGCTTCTAATGGATCTAGCCCGTGTTATTCCAGTAGTGCTTCCCTGATTTTGTCGTTCGGGGGGCCATCTGAGGGATCTACATTCAGTGTGCAAGCTCTCTTCTCGATAGTTAATGGGCAGTTAATGCCAACCTTCCGTGAAAATTCACATTTTTCGCAACCTGCTAACGGTATTATAACCATTACAAATCTACCATAAACAGCCGTAGCGTCTGACCACAAAACTTCCCGCTTACCAAGAGAAAATCTCATTTCTTTGGCGTAAAGAAGAAGTATTTACGCTATCGAAAAGTTAAAATAGGTATCTGGGTAAGGTTCATCTTTTAAGGTAAAATGCCAAAACTCCTTGTCATAGGGTTTGAAATCACTTCTCTCTCTGGATGGAAAAGTCGCGTGCTCCCAACGACGGGAAAAGTTTTTGGCCATGGGGCGTGCGGGGATGGTATACTCTTTTCAAAAATCCTCTTGCGGTGTTACTGGGTTGAGATAAAGTCTAATAAAAAGGAAACCTTATGAGACTTACAAAAAAACGTATTATTTCTTTTTTATTAAGCAACTTTATCTTTGTCATCATTCAAGCTTGTTTTCTTAGTCCTCTCACACACGCTATGCATGAAGATGAGCTCCTTCCTTCTACTCTCAAAGTTCGACAAGAGGAGCCTCTTCCAGAAAGAACAGAAGAAGACAGTAGCATAATATCTCTTCAGAGGGACACACCTATAAAAGAAGACGAAGATACGGCTCTCTTTTTGTTGTTGCCTCTAGATTTCCATATGGCTTTGGATTCATACTTAGACTTGCCATCTCAATGGAGCCTCGCGCGTGTTTGCAAAGGAACTTTGGACATAGCTGCTTTGTTGACCTTCTGTAAACTATACCGTTCTTTGCCAACAGAAGTACGGTGTCATATGTTTGGAGACAAAGTGAGCTCAGAGGAAGCCTATACGATTTTTCGAAATTTATCCGATGAAGCGGCTCTCGAAACACTCTATGTCCAAAGCCTTTTATTGGAAATTCACGATAAGAAAAACTATGCTTCCCTTCGCTTGGTGCTTCTTAAAAATCCTCATTTCAGAACAGAAGAGGAGGCAAAACAAAAAGCCAAAGAAATTTTTTGCTTGAGCGATCAAGAGCAAGAAAGTGGGAGTTGGATGAAAACTCTGATCTTGTATCGTCTTTTCTGGCAAAACTATAAAAACCCTCCAATACTCGGTTGGTTAAGCGAAAAAGGGATTTATTTAGCGCAACTTCTTGAAAATATGAGAGAAGATTCTCCTATGATAGATTGTTCTGAAAGTCAAAAAAATACACGATCTATATTAAGCGCTATTGCTTTAACGCAACGTAAGCTTATAAGCGATACTGCTGCTATCGGATCTTGTGGCTTGTGTTTTGTTTCTTTAGCTAAGGCCTGTGGTTTGCTTTCTAAAGAAGGGGCGCTGTCGGAGGGGCTTGACCAACTAGCTTTAGAGTCAGACTCCTTGAGCAATGAAGGAGTGGCTAAAGAGCAGTTGCGTCAGTTGCTTACATCACAAAAAAAACCCATCAACTCTACAGTCAGTTATGATTACGAACCTCTAATTTTCTTTTTATCAAAAGGACTTTTAGAGATAGAGAATAGAAAAGTAATCTGTGATCTTGCAGCAGAAGAAAATTTTGAAGGACTTGAAACAGTGCTAATGAACGTGTGTCTGGATGGCATGTCAAAATTTTATCAATCACAATTAGTCCAGCTTTATACAGAGTTGCTAGATTCAGAAAGTACTCTTTTTATTTTGATTTGGCAGAATAATTTGCCTTTTCTTATAGGGTTATCCGAGGATAATCAAGCAGCGCTGTATTATAAGGCACAGAGTGCCTATCAAAAAAGATTTGGTAGAGTGCATTCAGGCCAATTCACAGTTGATTCACCCTTTTCATTCTCAGGGGTAATTTCTGATAGATTTTATGATGAGAATACAGAAACTTATGCAGAGGAGGCTGAGAGAAGATGGGGGCCTCTTGTTGAGTTAGGAGATTCAAAAATTGCTTACGAATTGGCTAAAGCTTGGGCAACTTCCCAACAGATCAATGCCAGAGAAAGAGCTTTATATTGGTTTTCACATTATGAACGTCTTGCTCCTTCTTTGCCATTTGGAGATTTTAGTACATTAGGCGATTACCTTTGTATGCGCTATAACCTCACGCCACCGGGAAATTAAAATAAGTATCTGGGTAAGGCTCGTCCTTTAAGGTAAAATGCCACCATTCCTTATCGTAAGGGTTAAAGCCATGCTTTGTCATAAGATTTAAAAGTAAAAGGCGGTTGGCGCGAGCTTCAACGGGAATGTGGGGATTATGCGTATGAGCGATCTCGTCCAAGCAATCAAAGCCAGATCCCATATCAATAGAATTATCGGCAAAGCGTTGTCCTCTGGGAAGACGACCATCCAACACAGGATCGCCTGATTTCCAAATTGGCTGAGGAGGGACGGGGAGGGGAACAAGCGTTAGATCCACGGTGCTCCCCCGCGTATGGCCTGATCGTTTGCCAATGTACCCTAAATCAAACACATCTTTTTTATTGATCCCCGGATAAAATTCATTTTTTGTCACTTGATCATTCAGGTCATTGGCCCAAGTTGTAAAGGAATCCACGGCATCCTGAGGGCGATAGGCATCGTAAACCTTAAGGCTCAGGCCAAAGGGCCGAATTTCAGCTTGCAGGGCTTTTAAAGCCAGCGCTGCTGCCTCAGTTAAAATAATTACAGGAGCCAGATACCCCGGCATAGGGCGCCCCATAAAATTATGAGATACCGCATAGCGCACTTCTTCTAAAATAGTGGGGTCAATGTCTCGTAAATAAACAAATCCTTCGGGAAGTGGTTGAGAATTATAAGCGGGTTGAGAGGGCATGGGAGACTCCTTTTATATAAGTTTCTATACTCCTCATGCTTGAGATACCTTATCAGGGTTACCCTTCAGTGTCATTCCCTGTTGTGGCGGGAATCTAGTCATTTTCTGGATCCCCGCCTGCGCGGGGATGACATCCGAAAAAAGGCAACTTCAAGGACAACGAGTATAGTTTCGTACATCTCTTTGATTGTTTCATTATGCAGTCTACAGAGAATTATGGACAAAATCAAATTGTTCGATTGGCCATTTTGCCATTGGGCAGATTTTGAGGCGTGGTTGGTTTTCTCTCATCCTCATTGAAGAAGCACTTTGTTTTCTAAAGAAAAACGTTATAATCATTATTCTTGGAGTTGCCGTTTTTCGGATGTCATTCCCGCCTACGCGGGGATGACATTGAAGAGCTTAAACGTAATATAGAGTTTGCTTATGTCCCTCTTTACTCTCGTCTCTGATTTTGCCCCTGCAGGGGACCAGCCCCAAGCGATTAGCGCTTTGATAGAGGGGCTTGCTGCAAAGGAAAAAAACCAAGTTCTTCTTGGTGTCACAGGCTCAGGAAAAACCTTTACGATGGCAAAAATCATTGAGGAGGAGGAACGACCAGCCCTTATCATGGCTCCTAATAAAACGCTCGCAGCTCAGCTTTATGGGGAGATGAAATCCTTTTTTCCAGAGAATGCTGTTGAGTATTTCGTATCTTATTATGATTACTATCAGCCGGAAGCTTACGTTCCTCGTACAGATACTTATATCGAAAAAGAAGCCACGATTAACGAGCAAATTGACCGTATGCGCCATTCCGCAACGCGGGCCCTTCTTGAGCGACGGGATGTGATTATTGTGGCCAGTGTGTCATGCATTTACGGCATTGGTTCTGTGGAAACCTATAGCCAGATGGTTATTTCTCTCAACGTTGGTGATCGCATTGAGAGGGACGATCTGCTTCGTCAATTGGTGAGCCTTCAGTACAAGCGTAACGATATTGATTTTCATCGGGGAACCTTTCGGGCCAAAGGGGATAGCATTGAAATTTTTCCCTCCCATTATGAAGATCGCGCCTGGAGGCTGTCCCTTTTTGGAAATGAAATTGAATCTATTATTGAAGTAGATCCTTTAACTGGCAAAAAAACAGCGGAATTGCCTTCCATTAAGGTGTATGCCAATTCTCACTATGTAACACCAGGTCCTACGTTGCAGCAGGCCATAGGGGGAATCAAACAAGAGCTTAAAGAGCGCCTTAAGGAATTGAATGACGAAGGAAAACTCTTGGAAGCGCAACGTCTTGAGCAAAGAACAAAATTTGATCTTGAAATGCTGACGGCAACAGGCATGTGTGCGGGCATTGAGAATTACTCTCGTTTTTTAACGGGCCGGGCCCCAGGGGAACCTCCTCCAACCCTTTTTGAATATCTTCCCAAGGATGCCTTGCTATTTGTGGATGAAAGTCACGTGACCGTTCCCCAATTGGGAGGCATGTATAAGGGAGATGCATCCCGGAAGACAACCCTCTCTGATTTTGGATTTCGGTTGCCCTCTTGTAGAGACAACCGTCCGTTAAAGTTTGAGGAATGGGAAGCCATGCGTCCCCCAACGCTTTTTGTGTCAGCCACACCTGGTCCGTGGGAGCTTGAGCAGACACAAGGTGTCTTTGCTGAACAAGTCATTCGTCCCACAGGCCTTATGGATCCTATCTGTCTTGTGCGGCCTGTTGAAAGCCAAGTGGAAGATTTAATTCAAGAATGTCAGGAGATGTCCAAAAAGGGTTCTCGTGTGTTGGTCACCACCCTAACGAAACGTATGGCGGAAGCCTTAACCGACTACATGTCGGAGGTAGGGATTAAGGTAAAGTATATTCACTCCGATGTGGAAACCCTTGAGCGCATTGAAATTATCCGAGATTTGCGCCTGGGTGTGTTCGATGTGTTGATTGGGATTAACCTTTTGCGCGAAGGTCTTGATATCCCTGAGTGTGGCCTTGTAGCTATATTAGATGCGGATAAGGAAGGATATTTAAGATCAAAGACCTCTCTCATCCAAACCATTGGCCGAGCAGCGCGGCACGTGGACGGGCGCGCCATATTGTACGCGGATAAAATAACCAATTCAATGAAAGCCGCATTGGAAGAAACAGAGCGCCGCCGTGAAAAACAACAGGCCTATAATGCAACCCATGGTATTACGCCAGAAAGCATCAAAAAATCCATTCACCGCATTTTGGAAAGCGTTTATGAAAAGGATCACACAACAATCCCCTTGGATGAGGATCCTTACCTGACCATGTCTCCTCCAAAGCGCAAAGCGTACAAAGAAAGCCTAGAGAAGAAGATGTTTAGAGCCGCCGGTAACCTGGAATTTGAAGACGCAGCGCGCTTAAGGGATGAGCTCAAGCGCCTTGAGGAGAAGGATTTGGAGATGGTAGGTGTTGAGTGAAGGAGGTGTAGAAGGTAGAAATCTGTTGCTTTTTCTCCCCAGTTGTCATCCCCGAGCTAGAAGCTATTGATTTGCAATGCAAATCTTAGAACTTCTTCATCGGGGATCTTATAAAAGCAACGAGATGTCTCACAAAGATCCCCGATGAACCAATACTAATGTTTTTCTTTGAAAAACAAAGAATTGCTAGCTCGGGGATGACAAACTTTGGGAAGTTTGGAAAAAAACGTCCGGTGTTGAGGCTTCTATCTAAATTTCTTGCACCTTGCCCTTGATTTAGTATACAACTACATCATCTTGACGTTTAAAGGAGTGATAACATGACGGCACTAGCTCAACTTGATGTTCAATTGCGGGATAAAACGGGGAAGGGAGCTTCTCGGGCGTTGCGTCGCGGAGGCCGTGTTCCAGCAGTCCTCTATGGGGGAAATGATGCTCCCCTTCATTTTTCCTTGGATCCGATTCAATTGAATAAGGAACTTCACCGCCCTGGCTTTTTGTCTAAGGTTTTTGAGCTTCCTCTTGATAAAAAGAAGGAAAAGGCCTTGGCCCGTATTGTGCAATTCCATCCTGTGACCGATCGTCCTCTTCATGTGGATTTTTTGCGAGTATCAAAAGATAAAAAAATTACGGTTTCTGTTGCCTTGCACTTTGTGAATGAAGAGAAGTCTCCCGGTATCAAGCGAGGCGGCGTCTTGAACGTTCTCATTCATAACCTAGATGTTATGTGTGATATTGATCATATCCCTTCTACTCTTGAGATTGACCTTACAGGCTCTGAAATTCATCACACCATTCATTTGACGGATATCAAGCTTCCTGAAGGAGCGGTTGCGGCGCACCCTGAGCGAGACAATGCTCTTGCTAATATCGTTGCGCCGACGGTTATGAAAAAAGCTGGTGAAGAGGAAGAGGAAACGACTGCTGCAGCGGCACCTACCCCAGAGGGGGAGGGGGCGTAATTCCTCTTCTTTTCTTAAGCCATGTATCTTTTCGTTGGGCTTGGAAATCCAGGACGTGAGTACGCCCACCATCGCCACAATGTGGGGTTTATGTGCCTGGACGAGATCCGACAAAGCTACGGCTTCCCTGCCGAAAAGGCAAAGTTTTCAGGCCTTTTGACTGAAGGACAAGTGGATCACCAGAAGGTTTATCTTTTTAAGCCCTTGACCTATATGAATCGATCAGGTGGACCCGTTAGTGAGGCGGCGCGGTTTTTTAAGATTCCCCCTGATCACATCATCGTTTTTCATGATGATCTGGACCTAGCGCCTGGAAAGGTGCGTGTTAAGCAAGGGGGAGGGCACGGAGGCCATAATGGCCTTAGAGATTTGGATGTTCACCTTGGTCCCCAGTATTGGCGCGTTCGCATTGGCATTGGACGTCCCCTTCATAAGGAAGGAGTAACACCTTATGTCCTTTCTAACTTTTCTAAGGAAGATCATGAGTGGCTGGATTTTCTTCTTCCCCTCCTTGCGGACGAAGTGCATCTTTTGCTGACAGAATCGCCTCAAGAGTATGGGGCCAGAATAATGACGGAGACATCCCATGGGATTTAAATGTGGTATTGTAGGGCTTCCCAATGTGGGAAAATCCACCCTTTTTAATGCGCTGACGGCAACGGCAGCAGCGGAAGCCGCAAACTATCCTTTTTGTACCATCGAGCCCAACATAGGGCGCGTGGGCGTTCCTGATCCCAGACTCCAGGAGTTGGCACGTTTTGCAGGCTCAGCTAAAATTATCCCCACCCAGCTTGAATTCGTTGATATTGCAGGGTTGGTGAGGGGAGCCAGCCGTGGAGAGGGCTTAGGCAATCAATTCTTAGGCCATATTCGAGAAGTGGATGCTATCGTGCATGTGGTGCGGTGCTTTGAAAACTCCGACATCACTCATGTGGAAGGGGAAATTGATCCCCTGCGCGATATTGAGGTCATTGAAACGGAACTCATGTTAGCGGACCTTGAAAGTCTTGAAAAACGCCTGCCAGCCTTAGAGAAAAAGCTTCGCGTTAAGGATCCCCAGGCGCTTGTTCAATTCCCTCTGATGGAACGAGCCCTTGAGCTTTTGAAAGCAGGCAAGCCAGCCAGTCTTGTTCAATGTGCACCTGAGGAAAGAGAAGAGCTGCAACGCTTGCAGTTGATTACAACAAAACCCATCCTGTATGTATGTAATGTGGCGGAAGAAGAGGCAGCGACAGGCAATCATTTTACAGAAAAAGTAAAAGAAAAAGGGTGGCACATGGCCCTTGTCTCTGCGGCCATTGAGGCAGAGGTTTCATCGCTGGAGTCAGAGGAAGAAAAGACAGAATTCCTTCAAAGCCTCGGCCTTCATGAAACAGGTCTGGCGCGCGTGATTCGGGAAGGCTATGCCCTTTTGAATCTCCTCACCTTTTTTACCATTGGGCCTAAGGAAGCGCATGCTTGGACGGTAGAGAAGGGGGCTAAGGCTCCTCAAGCGGCAGGAGTTATCCACAGTGATTTTGAGCGAGGCTTTATTTGTGCGGAAACAATTTCTTATGCAGATTATGTTGCCTACCAAGGGGAGCAGGGGGCGAAAGCTGCGGGTAAGCTCCGTCTGGAAGGACGTGATTACCTGGTCCAAGACGGAGATGTATTTCACTTCAGGTTTAATGTGTGAGGATCTAAGGTAATTTTCTGTCCTCTTCACAGATACTCCCATGAATAGCTATTTCTGTTCCTTAGCTTTACTAATCTTTTCTTTAAGTGCCTGGAGTTGTTGCTTTTTTTCTTGCGGGCTTGTCAATTGCGCAGCCATACAATGAGTATCCCTATGCTTGAGCGGCGTCCATTCACAGTAAGGAGTAGGAGAGTGGCACCCTGCATTTGTCCAATAATTGCATGCAAAAGCAGAGGGTTGATTCAAAATAAAAGCTATCAAAAATAACCCTGTTGATAATATCATACTCTTCATTCTGTTCTCCTTATTAATATGTTAATGTATCAAAAAAAAATAAATTAATAGTTAATTTTTAAGAGGAAAGGCGGGAGAAAAAATTTTACATTTCTTCCAGTACCCACAAAAAAACTTTTGCAAGAAAAGGGAAAAAGTGTATAAGAAGTTCTATCTTAAGCGGGTGTAGCTCAATGGTAGAGCTCCAGCCTTCCAAGCTGGCCATGAGGGTTCGATTCCCTTCACCCGCTCCATAATTTTAACTGGACCCTGAGACAACAAAGGAGATTACGATGGCAAAAGAGAAATTTGAGAGGAAGAAGCCCCATTGTAACATAGGGACGATAGGTCACGTGGACCATGGGAAGACGACGTTAACGGCGGCGATTACGAAGGTATTGGCGGAAAGTGGAGGAGCAACCTTTACGGCCTAT
>JACPNY010000037.1 GCA_016185255.1 Pseudomonadota bacterium | reverse complement strand
TGCATTGCGGCTCGCGCTATCCATAGCGGTCATACGAGATCCCTGTTCACTGGCTGCATTCTCTAAAAGAGCATTATAGACCTGAACAGCGATGTTCTGGGGAAGAAGTTGACTTAAGATGGTATCTTCAGTGGGTTCGTATTCATAAATAGCGTTGATCTCTGTTGAGGGTTTGTCTGTTTGCAAGGGAATAAGTTGCTGTGTGACGACTTCTTGCGTCATAGCCGATTTAAAGTGGTTATAAATAATGGTACATTTATCAAAAAGCCCATCTTCAAACATTGTAATGAGGCTATCTGCTATGCGTTGGGCGTCGGAAAAGTGAAGGCGAGGATATCCAATTTCCGTGAACGACTCTACCATCAAGGAGCTATAGTCTTTTTCAAGCATGGCCTTACCTTTGCGACCGACGCAAAAAAGGGTTACCGTTTCTCCCGCATCTTGGCGGGTCGCAATAATTTTGCGAGAGTACTTTACGATGGAAGAATTAAAGGGACCGCAAAGCCCCCGATCAGAAGTAGCCACAAGGATCAGGTGCGTGTTTGTCTTGCCTGTTCCAACGAGTAAAGGTTGAGGAGATTCAAGAGCCGTTACCTTAGCTGCAAGATCTCCCAAAATTTGACGCATAAAGCGTGCATAGGGGCGCCCTGCTTCCACTTGTTCTTGCGCTCGGCGTAGTTTAGCTCCTGCCACCATTTTCATAGCGAGCGTAATTTTTCGCGTTGATTGAACGGATTTTTTGCGATCGCGGAGGGCTTTTAGAGTCGTCATTACACAAAGACTTTTACGAAGTTCTTAAAGAATATATGTAGCTTTTCCTCTGTTTCTTTTGACAGAGCCTTGTCCACACGGATGGATTCTAAAATATCTTCATGCTCAAGGCGCACAGCCTTTAAGGAGGCTTGCTCAAAACGACCTACTTCTGTTACAGGAAGATCGTCTAAATACCCTTTAACACCTGAAAAAATCGCTACAACTTGTTCTTCAACGGGCAAGGGGCTGTATTGGGGTTGTTTTAAAAGCTCTGTGAGGCGATTTCCGCGATGAAGGAGTCTTTGCGTTGAAACATCTAGATCGGACGCAAACTGGGCAAAAGCAGCCATTTCTCGGTACTGGGCAAGCTCAAGCTTAATCGACCCTGCCACTTGCTTCATAGCCTTAATTTGAGCAGCTGATCCCACGCGGCTTACAGAAAGCCCCACATTGATGGCAGGGCGGATTCCCCTATAAAAAAGGTCTGCTTCAAGGAAAATCTGACCATCTGTGATAGAAATAACGTTGGTGGGGATGTAGGCCGACACGTCACCCGCTTGCGTTTCAATGATGGGGAGCGCTGTTAAGGATCCCCCCCCATGTTCATCATTAAGTTTGGCGGCCCGTTCTAAAAGGCGAGAGTGAAGATAAAATACATCACCCGGATAGGCTTCTCGTCCGGGGGGGCGCCTTAAGAGAAGAGACATCTGACGATAGGCCACCGCTTGCTTTGACAGATCGTCATAGATAATCAGAGCATGACTTGAGTGATCTCGGAAATATTCCCCCATAGCGCATCCTGTATAAGGTGCTAGAAATTGCATAGGGGCGGGATCAGAGGCGGTGGCAGCTATGACAATGCTATAGTCCATAGCACCTCTGTCTTCGAGCGCTTTTACAATTTGGGCAACCGTTGACCGTTTTTGACCAATAGCTACATACACGCAGTAAAGTTTTTGAAATTCGTCTGAGCCACTATTTGCTTCTTTTTGATTAAGAATCGCATCAATGGCAATGGCAGTTTTTCCTGTTTGGCGATCTCCAATGATAAGTTCTCTCTGACCACGCCCGATAGGGACAAGCGCATCAATCGCTTTAATCCCCGTTTGCATAGGTTCGGACACGGAGCGTCTTTCAATAATGCCGGGTGCTTTGATATCCACGCGGGCAAGAGTTACGTCTTTAAGAGGTCCTTTGCCATCAATAGGGTTCCCAAGGGCATCCACCACGCGCCCTAGAAGGCCGCGGCCAACGGGGACTTCCACAATGTGGTTCGTGCGTTTAACCGTGTCTCCTTCGCGGATTTCCCTATCTTCTCCAAAGATCACAATTCCAACACTATCTGTTTCAAGGTTGAGGGCCATCCCTCGAATTCCACAGGAGAATTCAACCATTTCGCCTGCTTGGACTTGATCAAGACCCCAAACACGGGCGATTCCGTCTCCCACAGAAACCACTTGGCCGATTTCTTCAATGTCGATCTGTGTCTTAAAAATAGAAATTTGTTCTTTTAAGATGGAAGAAATTTCTGTAGCACCAAGTCCCATTCTTTATCCTTTCATCACATGATGAAGTTTGTTGAGTGTTGTTTTTAAGGAGGCATCAATCATGAGGGTCCCTATGCGTAAGACGATCCCCCCCAAAAGATTTTCTTTAAGAGTTTGCTGCAAAGAAACGTCCTTGCCTAACTGTTGCTTTAAAACAGATTGAAGATGCTCTATTTTTTGTTGAGAAAGCTCTGTTGCTGTTTCCACCACCCCTTCTATACCTTCTCTACATCTGATTTTAAAGTTTTCTAACATAAAAACGAGATTTTCAAGGCGATGGTTGTGGCAGACGACTTTTAAAAATTGGGTGGTTAGTTTTCCTAGCTTTAAAGAGGTGGCTAATTTTTCAACGAGTTGACGTTGAATTTTTAAAGGGGTCGTGGGGCTTGTAATGCGAGCCCATTCAAGCGGTTCCTGGAGAAGACATGTCTGAAGGCGAGTGACATCTTTGGAAATATCTTTTAAAACTTTATTTTCTTGAGCAAGACTAAACAAAACACCTCCATAGCGTTTTGCAATTTCATTATGTTCTGACTCTGCTCCAAACACTTATTTCTCCTTGCACATATTAAGAAAGAGTCTCAAATTTTGGTCAAATGGGCAATTGAAAAATTTGCCTTAAGTGTTTACTTCTTCCACAATAATATATCCTGGGCCTTTAAGGTTTCTCCATGCCAAGGACAGGAAGACTCAGCAAGGCGGACGAAGGCTTCCGTGATATCTTCAGGAAAGGGGAGGGAAGAGGGGTCTTCCCCTGGCATCCACTCAGCGCACATATCAGTTTGGACGGAACCAGGGTCAATGAGATTTACTTTAAACCCTTTGTGTTTAATTTCTGCTGCATAAATTTTTGTCATCATTTCAAGGGCTGCTTTACTAACAGCATATGCCCCCCAATACGCATGGGGATCGCTTGCGACTTCACTTGTCACAAAGATAATGCGGGCCTCTGCGGACTTCATGAGAAGGGGCTCACACGCTCTTAAAAGATGCCAGTTGGCATGAAGATTCGTTGTTATGATATGATGCCAAACACTGGGTTTTATGTGAGTGATGGGAGTAAGTCCCCCTAAGATAGCGGCATTCCCTACCAAGATGTCTAAATGTCCAAAACGGTCGGCAAGAGAGCGTGCAAGATCATCAATGCGAGGCAAATCAGTGAGATCAAAAGGAACAAGGACTGCGGGAGGGCCATATTTTTGAATCTCATCATCTACCTTTTCAAGATCAGAGGAGGATCGAGCAATGAGAATGAGTTGGGCCCCTTCTTGGGCAAAGCGTTTTGCAACGGCTGCTCCTATGCCGCGAGAAGCCCCTGTAATAAGAGCCACTTTATTCTTGAGGCGTTGTGTCATTTTTCTCAATGAGGTTTTCTAGTTCTTGAGATTGAGGTTTTTTAGGGGACGCGGGCTTAAGGGTCGACAGATTCTTAACGGTTTCTTCAAGAGTGGGAAGAGTATTATCAAGAATTTCTTGTGCATTCAGAGGAGGCATTTTGGAAGGAGAAATATTTTGAGGAAGGTAGTCTTTAGGGATAAGACGTTTAAGCTCCAGGGTTCCTTGCGAAATCCAAGGCGTAAAGCGTGCTTGTTTAATTGCTTTGGGAAAACCAGCAGGAGGATAGAAAAAACCAATGGCTAGATAGATAAGACATACAATTAAGACCCCTCTCACAAAGCCAAATACAAGGCCGAGGGAGCGATCAAGACCGCTAAGCAGGCTTCCCTTAACGCCTGAAGAAATAGTGCGACTGATCAGGATAAAAACAGCAAGGGAGAGAATAAAAAGCAGTCCCGCTACGATCACATCAGCAATCATATGATTATGGATATACTGACGTCCCAAGGGGCGAAAAAGGGGAAGCCCATAAAAGACGGTTGCAAAAGCACCCACCCAGCCCGCAATGCCCAGGACTTCTCGTGTTGCGCCACGCAAGAAGCCCACCAAAATGGACATCCCAATGATAAAAAGGATGGCAAAGTCAACGATGCTAGCTGTTGTAAAGATCACGCTTATCTCCCATACGCTTTTTGGTTGTACATCTAAATAATTAGCAAGTTCTGTCACATGTGCAAGGGGAATAAGTCCGAGTTCTGGGATGGAGAAGGGTTTTGTGGGCTTAGGGATAAAAGCTGTTTTAAATCCAAGTTTGGAGGCTTCTTTAAGACGCGCTTCTTGTTGACTCACAGGGCGAATCTCTCCAGATAGACCAATTTCACCGAAAAAGACAGCATCTTTTGGAAGGGGAGTGTTGGCGATGCAAGAGAGAAGAGCAGCAGCAACAGCAAGGTCAGCAGCAGGTTCAGAAATTCTCAATCCTCCAGCCACATTCAAAAAGACATCTCGGTTGCCACATAGAAGGCCACAACGTGCCTCAAGAACAGCTAGAATCATGGAAAGCCGTCCTGAATCCCATCCCACGACAGCTCGACGTGGAGTTGCAAGGGAAGAAGGGGCGATGAGACTTTGAATTTCCACAAGGAGGGGACGTGTGCCTTCAATGCCCGCAAAAACACAAGATCCCGTCACATCTTCTGTTCTATGGGGGAGAAAGAGGATAGAGGGGTTTGATACTTCTTGAAGGCCCTTGTCGGTCATTTCAAAGACGCCAATTTCATCGGTGGGACCAAAACGGTTTTTAACAGAACGTAAGATACGAAAATGATGGCCTCTCTCGCCCTCAAAGTATAGGACCGTATCTACCATGTGCTCAAGAACCCGGGGGCCGGCAATAACCCCTTCTTTCGTTACATGTCCTACAATGAGAATGGTGACACCATACTTTTTTGCAAAGCGAATAAGCTCATGAGCGCTGGCGCGTACCTGAGACACACTCCCAGGGGCTGCATCAAGGGCATCTACATACATGGTTTGAATAGAATCAATAATAGCAACCTGTGTGCCTTGATGGAGAGATTTAAGGATATCTCCGATATGGGTGGTGGTCGCTAGATTCACAGGAGATGAAGCAATATGAAGGCGCTTGGCTCGAAGGCGCACTTGATCTGCAGCTTCTTCTCCTGAGATATAGGCACAAGATGTTTTTTCGCTAACAACAGCAGCTACTTGAAGAAGAAGGGTAGATTTTCCAATGCCCGGGTCTCCTCCAACGAGAAGAACAGATCCAGGCACAAGACCTCCGCCACACACTCGATCAAATTCCTCAATGCCTGTTAAAAGACGGGGTAGAGGGGGAGATATCCCCTCAAGGGAGGAAAACTCAATCTTTTGCGCTTTTTCCGTTGTTTTCTTTTGGAAAGAGCCAACGGTTGCTTCTTCCACGAGGCTATTCCAGCTTTGACATCCTTCACACTTGCCGGACCATTTAGGGAAGCAGCTGCCGCAGGTTTGACAGACATAGTGGGTGGGTGATTTTGCCATTATGCTACGTGTTGAAGCTCTGTTTCAAGATGAATAGGGCCTGTGGCGCTCCCGTGAATGAACTGTTGAACATAAGGATTGTCACAGGTATCAATTTCATTCGCAGGGCCACACCAGATAATTTTGCCATCATAAAGCATGGCGATGCGATCCCCAACTGCACGGGCACTTTTCATATCATGAGTAATGGTAAGAGCGGTGGCGCCTAGTTCTTTGACACATCCTCTAATGAGGTCATTGATGACACTACTAAAAATAGGATCGAGGCCCGCTGTGGGTTCATCAAAAAACAAGACATGCGGTTGGGTGGCAATAGCACGTGCTAAAGCAACGCGACGTTGCATCCCACCTGAGATTTCAGCAGGAGAGAGATTGGCTACACTTTCACTTAAGCCCACAGCAGCTAGTTTTTGAAGAGCAATAAGTTTTGCTTGTTTGCGGCTCATCTGTTGAGCATAAATAAGACGAAAGGCCACGTTTTCCCAGACGGAGAGACTATCAAACAGAGCGGAACCCTGGAAGAGAACACCAATGTCTTGGAGGCGTGCTTCGTTTTGGGCCATAGATTCTTTGAGGATTTCTTGCCCATCCATTTTAAGGCTACCGGAATCAGCGGGAATAAGGCCTAGAAGGCACTTGAGAAGAACAGATTTTCCTGTGCCGGATCCGCCAATAATGACCATAGATTCTCCGGTGAAAATTTCTAAATTGATGCCTTGAAGCACGTGTTTATGGCCAAAGCTTTTGTGGAGATTTTTCAGAGAAAATTTTGGGGTCATGATTACCCTTGCTCAAATAAAAGAGACGTCAAAAGATAATTGGTAATAAGAATAAGGATTGAAGAGGAGACAACCGCGTACGTTGTAGCCTTTCCCACTCCTTGAGCGCCACCTCTTGAATTAAAACCATGATAACATCCCATCAGCGCAATAATAAAGCCAAAGAAGGCCGCCTTGATAAGGCCGGAGGTCACATCTTGTACTTCCATAAAATCGAAAGTTTGCTTCAGGTATAAGGCAGGGTTAAAGCCGAGGCGATAGACACTTACAACATAGCCTCCAAACACACCAATACTATCGGCTACGAGGACCAGAAGGGGGAGCATGGTTACACCAGCTAATAGGCGTGGCGCAATTAAGTATTTTTGAGGGTTGGTCGAAAGTGTCGTCAAAGCATCAATCTGTTCTGTGACACGCATGGTGCCAATTTCAGCGGCCATGGCGGCCCCAATGCGCCCTGAAACCATGAGGCCGGCAAGGACGGGCCCCAATTCGCGCGTCATAGAGAGGACTACCACATTCGCAATGACATTTTCTGCATTAAAGCGGGAAAACCCTGTGTAGCTTTGAAGGGCAAGGACCATGCCTGTAAAAAGAGCAGTGAGTCCAACTACAGGAAGAGACAAATACCCGATCTCCCATATCTGACGAAGAATTTGATGGCCGTAATAGGGAGGACGGACGCCTTGAGAGAGAGCTTGAGACAAGAAAAGAGCAACACGTCCGGTGGAGGCGAGGAAGTCTAAAAAGACACGGCCAATGTTTGAGAGAAGAGCGGTCACCGCTTTATTATTATCCTGTTTTGTTTCAGTTTTATTCCCGTCCTCTATTGTCATCCTCGCGAAAGCGGGGATCCAGAACAACCGTTGCCATGCTGATCTTGTTTCCGCATCTCCTTATCGAAGAGATCCCGAAACACGTTCGGGATGACGTTAGTTTATTCTCTGGATCCCCGCTTTCGCGAGGATGACAATAGAATTTTTCAGTTTCTTTCTTAACCAAAAATTAAGACTTCAATTCTATCCTTTCACTTATCTGATAGCAAAAGAAAAAGAGGATTTTATCATGAGCACCAAACATCACTTCATTATAGCCGTTGTGTGGGCTTTGTTTTTAACGCCTGCTGTGTATGGGGAAATGGATTCTTCTGCACAAAACTCAGGGAATAGCGCGTCTCTTTGTCGGAGTAATCCAAAAAATCTGGCCTGTTCTTGTTTGAAAGATCCAGGAAGTCGCTCATGCATGTGCGCTCAATCTTGTGGTCTCACAACCTTGACAACCCATGCAGAAGCGCTCACTCATCCAGGCTATGCTGCGTGTTATAAGAAGGGTGTTGTCTCTCCCTCAAGTGGCTGTCTTGCTCTCAAAAATCATCACATAACGTCTCTTGACGCATGGGCTCTAGCGGCCGAAACGCTCATTGGGTATGAGCGTTATTAGAGAAAAGAGAAAGCGTGTTTTTGCCTTCAGGACAAATGGACTAAGGCCCTCAAGCCACTCCCCGTGTCTGTTGCGTAGCTCCTACGTAAAATCTCTCGAAACGGGACCCGAGGCGGGTAAACAGCTCATTCGAAATAGTTCCCGCCTTTTCTGCCACTTCATGAGCTAAGAGATTGTCTCCAAAGAGCTCAACCCAGTCTCTACAATGAATTTTATCCATGGGGACGTCAGTGATATCGATGGTGATGAGATCCATGGAGACTCTGCCAACAACGGGGAGTCGTTGGCCCCCAAAATAGACTTCTCCTCGGTTGCTGAGACTTCTGGAATAACCGTCAGCATAGCCAACACCTAAGGTTGCAATGCGAGAGGGGCGTGCTGCAATGAACGTGGTGTCATATCCGACAGATTCACCCCGCTGAATCTCGTTAATTTGTAACACTTGAGCATAAGCTTTAAGGACGGGCCTTAATTTATAGTCTCCCACAGGAATAGAGGAAGGACACCCCGTTAGAGCAATGCCGGGGCGAATAAGATCGTAATGGTAAGGTTGTCCTAAACAAACGCCGCCGCTGTTGGCAAGGCTCCCGAGAGCAAAAGGAAAGCGTGCGCGCAATTCATCAAAGGAAAGGCGTTGTGCCTCATTCATAGGGTTGGTGGGTTGATAAGGACACGCAAGATGACTCATAACGCAGACGATTTCGATATGAGACAGAGTCAAGAGTTCTAAATTTTTAACAACCCGTGGCGTAAGGCCTGTTCGTGTCATCCCAGTGTCAAAATGGAGAGCTGCCTTAAGGCACTTTTGTTTTCTTTGAGAAAAGGCATTCCAGATTTGAATTTGAGACAAACTACTGAGAATAGGAATAAGGTTATAAAGGGTATAGAGCTCCTCATCCCCTTGGCGGAGGTCCGTTAACACATAAATAAGACTGTCATCTCCGACGAAGCTTTTAAGCTCAATAGCTTCTGAGAGATGGGCCATAAAGAAATGACGACAACCTTCATGATACAAACGAGCGGCTACCTCTTTAACGCCCATTCCATAAGCATTGGCCTTGAGAACGGTTGCGCAAAGTGTTCCTTTTTTTACATAAGAGCATAAGGTGCGATAGTTATGGGCGACAGCGTCTAAGTCTGTGACAAGAGCGAGAGGGACGGAAGAGGGATAGGGAAAGTTGGTATTAACCATGGTGTGTCGGAAGGTAAGCTGTGTCGGCTAGGTCCGAAAATTTTGTGAGTCTCCCTTCAAAATGAAGTTGTGCAGTGCTAATGGGACCATGACGTTGCTTGGCTATGATGACTTCTGCAATATTGGCAACGCTTTTTAAGGATTTTTCCCATTCCGCAATTTTATCTTCATGTCCTGTCGGTTTTTTTCGAGCAAGGTAGTATTCTTCACGATAAATAAACATCACCACATCGGAGTCTTGCTCAATAGACCCTGACTCTCTGAGGTCAGCTAACTGAGGGCGCTTGTCATCCCGCTGCTCAACAGCACGAGAGAGTTGAGAGAGAGCCAGGACAGGAACGTTAAGTTCTTTCGCCAATGCTTTAAGGCCACGCGTAATTTCTGAAAGCTCTAAGACTCTGTTTTCAGCCGCTCTTCTTCCTGGACTTGAAAGAAGTTGAAGGTAATCAATTACGATCATGCCGAGCCCTTCTTGACGTTTCAAACGGCGGGCACGTGTTCTTAGGGCAGGAACAGAAAGAGCAGGGGTGTCATCAATAAAGAAAGGCAATGAATTCAAGCGATTTGACACCTCCACAAGACGAGGAAAGTCTGATTTTCCGATATCTCCGCGGCGGATAAGGTCTGAGGAAAGCCCAGACTCTTGGCCCAAAATACGATTGGCCAGCTGTTCAGAAGACATTTCGAGAGAAAAGAAGGCCACAGCTCCTCCTTCTTTCTTTTCCAAGGCTGCTCGCGCGGCATTAAAGGCAAGATTGGTGGCAAGAGCGGTTTTTCCCATAGAGGGGCGTCCCGCGAGAATAATAAGATCCGAAGGGTGAAAGCCACCTAAGCTTTCGTCCATCTTTTTGAAGCCTGTTGTAACGCCGACAACATGGCTGTCTCTTTTGTAAGCAACCTCAGCACTGGTGAGAGCTTGTTTAAGCGATGAAGAAAAGGCTTGAAGACCACGCTCTTGTTGACCAACGGTTGCAAGATCAAAGAGCCTTTTTTCAGCGAGCTCAATTTGATGGGTTGCAGAAACATCAAGATCATAGGTGTGGGCTTCATTAACGATTCCTTCTCCCACGTCAATAAGTTGTCGCCGTAAGTAAAAATCATAAATTTTTCGCCCGTAATCTTCTGTGTTGATAATAGAAATAACAGAAGCAGCTAATTGAGCTAAGTATTGGCCGCCTCCCACATCAGCAAGCTCATCATCTCGGTCAAAGTATTCCTTTAAGGTGATAGGATCAGCGATATGACCGCGGTTGATAAGATTGCTGATGGCTTCATAAATACGGGCATGAGAAGGATCAGAAAAATGATCTGGGCGAAGAAACTCAGAGATACGCTCAAAAGCAAGATTGTTATGAAGGAGGGCGCCTAAGAGGGCTTGTTCTGCTTCAAGGCTATGGGGAGGCAATCTCTCAAGAGATTCTGACTGAATGCTGAGAAGCGGGAAAGAATCAAGCTGAGGCTTTAGAGCAGTGGTCATATAGCAGCGATCTATTAGTGATTAGAATTATACTAAGAAAATTGCAAAACTCACCATTTCTTGTCATCCTCCACGAAGGCGGATGAGAACAAACTGGGAATAATTTTGCAATTCCCTCTACTCATTTCAAAAGTAAGACCTATGTCCTACAGTGACATCGTGAATCCTCTGGTTTGACCCGAGGGTAAGTTTATTGCCGAAATGATTTCGGCTTAAGCACTTGGCTCTTCTTCGCTCGTATCTGGTTTCCGTTCCACAGCTTTTGCTTGCGCTTTGGCTTCATCTTCAGACATAGCTACGTTAACACCTATTGTAATGAAAACTTCAGGATGTAATTGAACACGAACGGTGTGGATTCCGATTGTTTTAATAGGAGCCTCAATTTTTACATTAGTTTTTGTGACATGCTCTTGCTTTAATGCATCTGCAATATCACGAGCGCTCACAGACCCATAAAGCTGTCCCCCTTCGCTGGCTTGGCGAATAAGAGCGACCATAGATCCTTCCAAACGTTTTGCCAGCGTTTCTGCTTCTTCTTTATGGTGAAGGTTTAATTTTTCAAGGGCTGCTTTTTCTTTTTCAAAATGAATAATATTTTCTTTTGTAGCTCTTAAAGCTACTTTTTTTGGAAGAAGGAAATTGCGCGCATACCCGGGGCGAACATTCACGATTTCCCCTAGCTTTCCTAGCTTTTCAATGCGCTGTAAAAGAATCACTTGCATACTACTGGCTCCTTAGTTTCATCAGACTTGTCTTATCTCTAACAACTTTATGCGGACTTTTCAATCCATGGCTTTAAAATTCCTAATAAAATCACAAATACGATGGGCCAGAGGAAAAGTCCCAATAAAAAATAAAAGAGAGTGAGGCCCACTAGGGCATAAGAGGTTTTATGGAGCCACCTATGAACAAGCCCAAGCCCCACAAGAAAAAATGGAAACGCTAAGACGAAGGCCCCATTCTTTCCAAGAATTTCTAAATGTCCGACTCCCACAAAAGAGAGGAGAAAGAAGAGGGCAAACGCGATCAAAAAACTTTTAGGAACCGAAAGGTTTTCAAGAGACGGAGAGGGCCGTAAGTTTCGGTTGAAGCGTACCAGGAGTCCTTGGGCAAGGACGCCATTGACAAGCATCATAATTCCCCAAGAGAAGGCAAAAAAACCGGGCAGAACGGGGAAAATTTTAACCAAGATTGGTTGTGCGTCTCTCATATGCCCTTCAGGATCAAGAGTGTTGAGAAGGGTTTTAATAAGGGTTTGCGGATCCCCTCCTTCGGTTAAATAGAAGTACCCCCCCAAGGCTAAAAGCATGACAAAGCCTGTAACAAAGGTGAAATCTCTTAAAAGATAAGAGGCAGGATACCAACTGATTTCCCCTGAAGACTTTTCACGATTCAAAAGGGCTCTGTTAACTAAAAAAGCAGGGCCAAGCGCTGAGAAAAAGAAAAATTCCCCTGCCGATAAAGGGCTTTCCAAAAGAAACGTTAGAAGAGTTGCAATAACTCCCGCCCCATAGAGAGGTCTTAGCCCTACTCCTAGACCTAAGAGAAACAGAGGGAGAGCGGCAAGATAAGAAAATAAAACAAATCCTGGAAAGGGGAGAAGGTATGAAACTCCTAGGGCAGAGCTTAAAAGGCCCCCCAAGACTGTTAATATTATTGTTGTTGAGTTAGTCATTGTTAATGATCTTTGATCCCTACCTTGGATCCCCGCCTTCGCGGGGATGACAAGAATAGTAAGTTTTCGCTTGCTTTAATCCAGAACGTAAGGCATCAGGGCCAAAAAGCGAGCGCGCTTGATGGCATGAGCAAGTTCTCGTTGTTTTTTTTGAGAAACAGCTGTAATCCGGCTGGGGATAATCTTTCCTCTTTCCGTCGTAAACTTTTGCAGAAGCTTGACATCTTTGTAGTCAATCTGAATCCCATCCGGTCCTGAAAAGGGACAGGTTTTGCGGCGGCGAAAAAAAGGTTTGCGGGTTGCTTGAACATCACTCATTCTTTTTCTCCTTCTTCTGCTTCTATTTCTACCTCTACTTCTTCTACGTCTAATTCAATAGGGTCAAATCTGTCTGCCCCTTCGAAAGCTTCATAGCGACGATCGCGACTTTGCTTGCTTTGCATCAAAGGAGAGGGGTCGGAATCTAATTTATCAAGCTTCAAGGTCAAAAAGCGCAAAATATCCTCATTGAGGCGCATTTGACGCTCCATTTCCTTAACAGCAGCAGAAGGAGAATCAATGTTAAACAGAACATAATGACCTTTGCGATTTTTCTTGATGCTATAGGCGAGCGTCCTGAGGCCGCAAAATTCAGTTTTGGCCACGTCCCCTTGGCCTTGGGTAATGATGTCTGTCAAATTCGCAGCTAAAGCCTCAACTTGGGTTGCTGAGAGATCTTGGCGCGCAATGAAGACGGTCTCGTAAAATGCCATCTTGTAACTCCTTATGGCTAATCGTGAGGGCCCTATGCCGATCACAAGCAGGCAAAGCCTGCAAAGAGTCCTTCTTTATTAAAGGAGACGGGAAAGAAATGCAAGCGGAGTCTTCTGAAAAATCGCTCTTTAAAGGAAAGTCGACTTGTAGGTGTAACGGTTAACGAATTAACTCGATTGGGATATCAATATCTAATTTTTTCCATATTTTATCTGCTGTGTACACTGGAAGCTTATAGGTTAGTCCTAAAGCTAAACAGGCGCGGTCTCCTAAGGATAAACCGTATGGTTTTGTACGATCTCGCAGGCTAGCAGCGATTAATGCTTGGGAAGAATCAAAAAAAACGATCTTGCTTACTGTTTCTTCAACAACTTCTTTAATTGTTTTGTTAGGCATCCCAAGACCGCCTAATATGGTCGCAACTTCACAAAAATTTACAGAGGAAATCAAGGCCCTCTGTAGAACATCGTCAAGCTCCTGAATAGCTCTTTCTTCACCTTTTAGAAAAGCGAGAAGTGCTGAGGCATCAATGACAGCTTCAGCCACGAGAAACCTCTTCCTTGCGCGCTTGGAAGAGAAGTTCTACAAGATCCTGATTTTTAGAATTGTACTTTTTGACTAAATTTCTAGCATGGGTTGCTGATTCCTGAGATGACCGAATTCTTAGTTCTCCCCTTTCCACGTGTAAAATAACATCTTGGCCTGGGGTTAAGTGGAGTAAGTGCCGGTAAGAAGCAGGAACGAGAATGCGCCCAGCTTGATCTACTTTGGATTTTATCATCTCCATGTCATTTTCCTTAAATATGGTGATTATAAATAATATACCATATTTCTCATTTAATGCAAATAGAAGATTTCTGGTCTATGGTAGGTGTGTGAGCTCAGATAGACGTGAGACTAAACCACCACCGACCTCGTAACACATGAGGGGCCCTCCTTGTCGTTTCCAAAAATTACTAGATAGCAAGGGCAGTTCTCATTTGTCAGCCATGTGGCTCAGGATTTTATCGCTCAGCTCCACTTGCTTGCGAACTTTCCTGAAAAAGCCTTTGGTATGGTGTATGAGATTTGCATGCTGTGTAGCAGGCATCCCTTCTGGCAAAACCCGTACCTCTCTTGCCGTTCAAGGGCAACTGTGTTGACTTCTGAAAAGCTCTTCATGTACATAAGTGCGGTGTGGTCGATTTAAAAATTTAGGGTTTTTTTGATGAAATTAAAGTATGGTTTGTGTGTTTTGTTGGTGTTGATAAGCTTGCCTTATGCAGAACTACAAGGAGGAACAGGAGCTTCCTCTCAAAGAAAACAGATGCTTCGAGATGCTACAGAATGCGTAGCCTTAGCCTCAAGAAGGTCTCCAGAAAGAGCTGTTGCTGCAGAAGGGGCACTAGAATGTAAGTCCCCAGAGAGAATTTCTCTAGAAACCTCATTGGAGCTGGCCTCTCCAGAGAGAGCGGTTGTGTCAAGATTTTCAGATGGGCTCTTTGATGTTTATGATCCACTTAATATCAGAGATACGTCTTCCCCCAGTCCTAAAAAAGAAAAATATGTTTCTTCGAAAGAAGACTTGCATCTTTTCAGTATATTGGCAGAACATGCTGAAAAAATTCCAAATGTTTTTATGGCTCTCCACTTTGCGGATGTTATCTATGATTTGTTTAAGGATCCCTTCCTCCCCTATAGTTCTAATGTGGCGAAGGTAGCATTACACTGTTCTTTTGAAAGCATGCACGCTCAACTGTGCCAATCAAATAAGAAGCTGAAAAGATTTAAAGATCTGAGACGAAGAGTGTTACTACATAGAACCCGCTGCGAAAGTCTGAGATTAAGACGAGGAGAAGGGATTGGAGAGAGTTGTGAGGTGGTTTTTTAGATTTTAGAAGTGATTTAGGGAGTTTTTCTTAACTTTTTGCCTTTTTTTAAAGCATTTTAGTCAACTTCAG
>JACPNY010000036.1 GCA_016185255.1 Pseudomonadota bacterium | reverse complement strand
GATGATGAAACCCTCCCTCAAGGTGTTTGGAAAACCGACCTTAAAAAGGCTGATTGGGAACAAGTTGATCAACTGTGCCAAGATGCTCTTAAAAACAAATCAAAAGATCTTCAAATTGCCACCTGGCTTATGGAAGCTCGTCTTCGCCTGGAAGGCATAGGCGGCTTAGCACGTGGTCTTGATCTTATAGTGGGGCTCACACACACCTTTTGGGATGGCCTTTTCCCTCAAATAGATGGGGGAGGGTATGATCTTCGCATCGGTCTTTATGATTGGATTAATTTACGCTTAAGCGAAGAAGTTCATTTTATTCCCATAAGTATACCCTCAGATAAGACGGCTCCCTCTTACCGTCTCTTAGATCTTAATGACGCCAATCGAATTGATCCTTCTAAAAAAAACAATGCCTCAGGCCCCTCCGCAGCGACTGACGGAAAATCCCCTCTTCTTAACAAAATTTCCGTAAGCATTAATCAAACTCCAACGGCTTACTATCGATATATGGATAAAAGCTGTACACATGCCTTGAAATTGATGACAGAACTTGAAGAAGAGCTTCGGCGGCATTTAGGCGAAAATGCTCCCACCTTTTATCGCTTAAAGGAGAAGGTTGACTCTGTTCAACGGTTTGCTCATCAAATTTTGGAAGCAAGAGGGGACCATCAGGAGAAAAAAAAGACGCATACCATTGATCTTCCCGAAGCACGCTCTCTTAAAAAATCCTTTGCAGGTCCTATTGAAACCAGAGAGCAAGCCTATGCTATTTTAGGGGAAGTTGCGACCTATCTGGAACGTATCGAGCCCCATAGTCCTACTCCTTACCTTATCCATCGCGCCATTTCCTGGGGAGATATGAATCTTTCCCAAGTGGTTTCCAATGTGATTAACGAAGATGGCAACATTTCCCTTCTTTTGGATATTTTAAATGTGAGCAAAGGGCAGCAATAAACCACTTAAAAGAGATAAAAATGAAGAAAATCCTATACGCTGCTCTTTTCATGGAGCTGATGTCAACGGCAGAAGCGCAACCTCTCCCTAATCCTTTCACGGAAAATGCCACTCTCACTCAAATTCAAGAAGCTCTTCCTTCCATAGCTACCACCTTGAAAAATACACTTGAAAATGAAACCTATGTGCTGCTTGTTCAAACTTGCCAAGAGGATCCCTCTGTGCCTTACTGTACAAATTTGGTAACTGCAAACCAAGCAGCAGTAGCCGCTCAGAAGGCTATTGATACTCCGGTACTACAAAAAATAATGACCGATCTGCTAGGTCAATTGCCATCTCCTCTCACTGGAGAGAGCACTTTCTCGACAATTCTTAGCTCTTGCACGAATTCTGATGCACCATACTGCGTATCTGCACAACTTCTGCTGACGAACATTCAACTTCCGAATGAGGCTGTCGTAACTGCTAATGCTGCTCTCTTTATGGCAAACTGTGTATTTCATAAAGGAGGGTCAGGCTGTCCTACCCCTTCTGCAGGTGCTGCTACACCTAAAGCTACGACTCCTCATCCTATAGGCAATACGCCTAAAGCACCGGCGCAGAAAACAAAGTAATACCATTCTATAAAGCCGTAATTAAAAGACGTCAAAGATCAAAAACCAGGAACTTGATCCATGACATCTCCTTCCTCAAGTTGCAGCTTTACCTTTTCTTTTGGTGTTAAGCCTTCTGATTCAGAAGGAGTGACTATTTCTGGATAAAAAAGTTCTTGAGCTGATCGGGATGGCTGCATTGCAGGAGAGCGTGAGGCTGTAGCAAATGTGCCCGTATTTGCAATGATATAACTCCCTATAATAAAAACAGTTAAGATGCCGAACGTACTGATTGTTTTAGAAAAATTCATGAAACTTTCCTTTCTCTTGTCGTTATTTTTTATCTCCATAAGAATAAATTATTATAATATATTTATCTTAATAATTCATTAATATTTACATAATAGAATGGCTTCTGTTAGCTCAATATCTCATAAGCTTGCAGATATTTCACTACATCTCTTGTTGTCGTTCTTTAAGGCAAGACGTTAATAAGCGGACTCATTTACTTTCACTCTTAAAGTTGCTGTGGGGCCTTCCAGAGTCAGTCTAGCTTTTGTCCCAAAGGGCATCACGTCATTATAAGGTCCATGTCCAAAACGGGGAGAATAGAGGACAGGAATATTGCTTCGCGGCACAAGAAACTCTGTAACAAAACTGCGAATAATCTCTTTTGTCCCCTCCGTTGAGTCTTCATACCCCCTAAGAGGCATATGTCCAAAAAGAATGCCCTTAGCTTCATCAAAAACACCTACACGAAGAAGACCCAGCAAGCGTCGAATAAACCTGGTTGGATCCTCGAGAGTATCTTCAAGAAGAACAAATCGACCACGTCCTCGAAGGGCAGTCGGTGTTCCATTATGATTTTCGATTATGGACAGGTTGCCACCCAAAACACTACCTTCAATCGCTTCAAGAGAGGGACCCTTACCTAAGTGAATGACATCAAATTTGTGTTCAAGCTCTGGTATCTTGCCTTTAAGAATTTTAATAACGTCCCCCAAGCTTACTTCTTTATTTACTTGAGATTTTGTTATCTCAACAAGCTCACGTCCAAGTCCTGCAACGGGGCCATGCAGAGAGGGGCATTGTTGCGTTGCAAGCCACAAATGAATTGCTGTAAAGTCGCTGAAACCAAGAAACATTTTCTTTCGTGGCAACGCGGAAACATCAGAGTGTTCAAGATAATCCAAAACTTCATGACATCCAAAACCACCTCGCAGAGCCCAAAGAGCGGGGAAATCGCTCAAGAGGGCCTTTATAAAAGCTACGGCTCTTGCCTTATGAGAATGGGAGTAATATCCAAAGGGCGCGGCTTTTTGGTTAAGCGTGTCCTCTGCAATAAAAGCTTTTAGGCCTTGTTTTCTTATAAACTCAAGTGCTGCAGGCACGTGTTCTGGCGACAGAGGTCCTGCCGCTGGCATAATGACTTCTACTGGATCTCCTTCTTTTAAAAAAGACCAGGTCGATGGATGCGTAATTCTTTTTGGGGCTTCCTCTGGCTGCATTTGTGTATCCATCGCAATGCCAGGATTTGTAACGAGGACTAAAAAACTTAGAAAAATAAAAGCATATTTTATCATGTGAATCACCTTTTATAAGAATGTAGAAAGTAGGAAGAAGGATCTTCTAGAGACAATTCTTTAATTATATCATTTCTATTTTAAAGAGACGTCTTTACAAAGTCAATTTTTTCGATTGGCCATGTCAGTGCTGATATGATATCTTGTTATAGAAATCTTTCGTTTTCGACCGCTAATTGAAATATGAAAGAAAAGAAATAAGAAAAAATAAGAGGGAGAAGTAAAATGAAGTTTCTTTTAAAAGCCGTCCTTATCAGTTTTTGTTGCCTATTTGTATCTACAGACATTATGGCGCAGACTTTTACTGTTAATGCAAGCTCACCAATTTTGGGTCAATCAGACGCACAAGGCATATGTGGTCCTTCTTGTGCTGCCGTTCAGGGTCAATGGGATCTTCAATGGTGGTCAAATGAATCAACAAAC
Organism: Pseudomonadota bacterium; assembly: GCA_016185255.1. Classification (GTDB taxonomy): domain Bacteria; phylum Pseudomonadota; class Alphaproteobacteria; order UBA9655; family UBA9655; genus UBA9655. The sequence goes on along the minus strand of JACPNY010000036.1, from coordinate 6,042 downwards.
GTATCTTTTTGTCAGTGTACTTGTACTAATGGTTTAACTCTTTGTAATAACAATACTGCATGTTGTTGCACCAGTGGTAATATGTGTAACGGTATTTGTTGTTCATACGGTCAGCAATGCATGGATGGGCACTGTTTTTCTCCTCCAAAGAAATAATCCAAGGGAGACAAGGTGAACCAACTTCACAATATATTGCGTCATTGCGAGGAGTGAAACGACGAACCAACCTAGTAACAAAAACTTATTTCGCAGGAATCTATCTTCATTAATTTGCTAGAAAAATTCTGCATTTATATGAGTAAAAAGGCCGCATATCCTTCAAACATGCGTTACTTGAAACTGGGTTGTTTCGCTTTGCTCGCAATGACGAATAAAATCTTATCCAACAATACCAGATTTACCTTTTCTCCTGCTTATGCTGGGTATGAGCCTCTTCATTAAACGTGGCAAAACCCCACTCGTGGCCATCGGGATCAATCACCTTACAAAAACGATCTCCCCAAAAGGCATCATGAGGAGCAAGAATGGTTTGAGCACCGGCATCCACAGCTTTCTTATAAAAAGTATCCACATCAGGAATATAAACATAAAGAGAAACAGGGGAGGGGGCTCCCAAGGTGACTGGGGCTTTACTTGGAGACCCAAAGGCCCCTTCAGGAAAAATCATTACTGTGGAGTCTCCTAGCTTAAGGCTTGCGTATTGAACATTCCCTTGTTCATCTTTCAGCACTTCATCAAGAACCTTAAGCCCAAAAGCTTTTTGGTAAAAATCGATGGCCTTTGCGCCATCGCGAACCACAAGGCACGGGGTGAGTTGGGCATAATTATCAGGTTTGTAAGACATGGAATCCTCCGTTGTTGTCATTATTTTTGTCATCCCCAAGCTAGAAATGCTTCGTTTTCCGTAGGTAAAACATTCAGCATTTCTTCGTCGGGGATCTTGGTCGAGCTCCGGTCTATTGAGAAAAGATCCCCGATGAAGAAGCTCTAAGCCCCCGATCAAGCCGGGTGCAAGAGCTTCTAGCTCGGGGATGACAACAGAACTGTTCATTATCTACAGTTTTTTAATTTATAGCTCTCAGCTTAGAAAAACTCAACCCCTCACCCCTCCACGAACAGAGGCTTATTCCTGGCCGAACGGTGACGCTCTTTTAACTCAATATCGATGTACTTGTCCGTAATAACACTCGAGCTGTGGCCTGCATCGTCTCGCACATGCTCCCGCGGACGGCGCTTAACGTCATCGGATATTCCCGTATGGCGCAACCAGTGGACGGTTGCTTCACTTAAAGAGTCTGCTTCTTCTGTAAGGCCTTCTTTGTTAAGTTGGTCGATACTTTGATCAAAGCAGTATTGAACGATCTTGCGAACATATGTGGTGCTCGTAATGGGGCCTCTTCCTTTTATCTTACTCAACAAAGGAGAGGTGTCCGCAGGGGAGGGAAGGGGGGAGAACCCTAAATATGTGCGCCAACGTTTAAGCGCGTCTAGGGTGGCGTTGCTAACCGCTATCTGACGCTCTTTATTGCCTTTCCCAACAGTTGTAAACCACCAGTTTCCTTCACTATCTCGGTGAAAGTGATTCATGCTCGGCATCCATCGCGTACTTGCAGCAAGTTCTGATATACGTAGATACATCATATAAAGGATGGACATCATAAAAAGAGTTCGCTCGTGAGTCTCAGGATCAACTGCAGCTAATTGGTGAGCCATTTTAATGACGTATTGCCATTGAAGCTCTGACAAACGTCGAATTTTAGGTGCCCCTTGATGTTTACGAATAAATTTGCTTTTTTGACGAATCAACGCCACAGGATTCATGAAAACATAGTCATCTTGAAGCAAGTAATTAAAAAAAGTACTTAAAATAGAAAAAATTTCTTTGGTACTCCCAAGGGAAAGCTCAAAGTTTTGAGAATCGGGGCGCTCTCCCTTGCGATGAGCAGCTTTTGAAACAGTCAGAACAAATGGCCTCCACTCTGGGTTAGGAGTGCGCATTCCTTCCTTATCAAAAAAGCGAGGGGCCTTTTTTACACCAATCCACGCCTTCGGAGGACTTTGACAAAAGTGAACGAATGCCTCTATATCCTCGCGTTTCATTTGCTTGAATGACTTGTCCGCAATATGAATACCCCACTGCAAAAGTCGTTCGACCTCTCTGCGATAAGAATTAAAGGTACCCTGACTTCCCGTATAATTTTTTAAAAAAGAAACGCCTGCAAAAAAATCTTTCTCTTGGTCTGCGTTAAGAGTTTTTGGAGAGGTCCAATTTTTAATATGGTCTAAGGAATCGAAAAGGGGGAGGGGAGACTGCTTTTTGTTCATTACTTGACCTGCTCTTTATCATCTTTGTCTTCAGCAATAGGGAAGAATCAAAAAGGGAAACAGGAAAAAAGGCCACTGGGTTGTTCCGGCAAAGCGAAAGCAACCCAGGATCTTAAGATATTACGCCGCGACTTTCTTCTGGCCCTTCCGACGTGTTCCAAGGCCAATGCCTTTTGCAATGCTGCTCCGACGTTTTGCATAGTTAGGAGCAACCATAGGATAATTGGAGGGTAAATTCCATCGTTCACGGTATTGTTCCGGCGTCATGTTATAAGATGTTTTGAGATGACGCTTTAACATCTTCAAGTGAAGACCGTCTTCCAGACAAACAATGTAATCTGGATGAACTGAGTCTTCTACAGGTACAGCTGGTTCTGACCGTGATGAGAAGAAAAATGGCTGTTTTGAGTTCAAGCGATTTAAGCTTTGATGAACTTGTTGAATAAATGAAGGAAGTTTTTCTTGCTCCATTTCGTGATTAGAAACATACGCAGCCACGATTTCAGCAACCATAGCCATAATGTCTAGAGATTCAGTTGTATCTGTCATTTTATGTCTTTCCTTTTTTAGTATTAGCCCACCTCTCTATATTACATTAAAAAAATGCAATCAACTGTTTTTTTCATATTGTATAAAAATAAATTGAAAAAAAGGGTATATCTCCATCCTTTGGTCTTGAAATAGATCCATCCCTAATAAGTGTGATTATAAGAATAATCACACTTATTAGGGATGCTATGATCCAGCGCTGATTATGCGCTCCAACTCTTCCTCTCTTATCTCAATGTCCAGTTCCTTGATGCGAGACGTTGTCCCTCGAACAAGGGAAATTCGGGACTTAGACACATGAAAAGTTTTACTGAGAAGCTTGATCAAGGCCAGATTAGCTTTTCCATCTTCAGGAACGGCCGTAACTTTAACCCTCAAAACCCTCTGATCTTGAACATCCTGGGCCCATCCTTCAATTTTATTAGCAGATGCCTTAGGGATCAGATGAACTATGAGACGCATGAGGAAAAGGGAAAGGTTGTTTTTAAAACTTCATCCACCTCGGGCAAGGTCACTGAAAAACCTAGATCAGCCACAGACGTCACTCCATACTGGGAAAGCCCACAAGGAATAATATCTTTATACGCCCCTAGATCTGGCCTCACATTTAAGGCTATGCCGTGGGACGTCACCCACTTTTGAACTCGCACACCAAGGGCCGCGATTTTGCAATCATAGCCTTCTTTGTCTACCCAAATTCCAATGCGACCAGCACGACGTTCCCCCTTAACTCCAAAGTGTCCAAGGGTTTGTATAAGCCATTCTTCCAGAGTTGCCATATACCAATGCAAGTCTTGTCTACGCGTCTTCAAGTCTAACATAAGATAAACAACGCGTTGTCCAGGACCATGGTAGGTCACCTGCCCTCCCCTCCCCGTTTTGAACGTAGGAAGAGTCGCTGATGCAAAGATATCTTTATCTTTCCCACTTGTCCCCAAGGTATAAAGGGGGGGATGTTCTAAAAACCACGCACACTCAGACGCCTCCCCTTTTTGCAACGCCACAACACGGTTTTCCATCCAACGTTGAGCGTCTTCATACCCTATAAGATTATCTTGGGCTTTCCATTCACAAGAATTCATGATTATTTCCGTGTAAAGATGCTTGCGCCAGGTCTACAGATTTGATATCCAGGTGTACCATCAAGCCTAATAAGGTGGAAGCCAAAAAATATGCGGTCGTGGCGGAATTGGTAGACGCGCAGCGTTGAGGTCGCTGTGGGGGAAACTCCGTGGAAGTTCGAGTCTTCTCGACCGCACCATTTTTTTCTGAAGGCGTCATTCCGAGATTAAGAAAATCTAAACTCTTACGGGACTAAGATTTCTAAAGCCCGGAAGAGCGCCACAAGAGAATGATTGCAAGGGAAGGAAGAAGACATGAAAGAGACTCTTTACCAGCAAGCCCTTGATTACCATCGATCCAAACCCCCTGGAAAGCTGAAGATCGTTGCAACGAAACCTCTTTCAACTCAAGAAGACTTAGCCCTTGCCTACTCTCCTGGTGTAGCTGCCGCCAGTGAGGCCATTCAAAAAAATCCCTTCGAAGCAGCTTCCCTTACGGCACGCGCTAATTTAGTGGCGGTCATAAGCAATGGAACGGCTGTTCTAGGCCTTGGAAACATTGGCCCTTTGGCAGCAAAACCTGTGATGGAAGGAAAAGCGGTTCTTTTTAAAAAATTCGCAGGCATTGATGTCTTTGACCTTGAGATTAATGAATCTGATCCTGATAAGCTTGTCGATATTATTGCGAGCCTTGAACCAACCTTTGGAGGCATCAATCTTGAAGACATTAAAGCTCCTGAGTGTTTTTATGTTGAACAAGCTCTCAAAAAGCGCCTTAACATACCCGTCTTTCATGACGACCAACATGGAACTGCAATTATTGTGGGAGCAGCCGTCCTCAATGCTTTAAAACTTATCGAAAAGAAGATTGAAAACGTTAAGCTTGTCACCTCTGGTGCGGGCGCTGCAGCCATTGCCTGTCTTGATATTCTTGTAAGTTTAGGTCTTAAACGAGAGAACATCATCGCAACGGATCAGAGCGGCGTCATTTATAAGGGACGTTCTGAAAAAATGCCTCCCTCTAAGGAGAAATATGCCACATCTCAAAAAGTCCGCACTCTTGAGAAAGCCATAGACGGAGCAGATATTTTTTTAGGACTTTCTGTAGGCGGCATTTTAAAAGCTGAGATGGTTGCAAAAATGGCTAAGAACCCTATCATCTTTGCCCTTGCTAACCCAGTTCCAGAAATTTTGCCGGAAGACGTCAAAAAAGTGAGAGCGGATGCTATTATGGCAACAGGACGCTCTGACTATCCTAATCAAGTTAATAATGTTCTTTGTTTTCCTTTTATCTTTAGAGGAGCTCTTGATGTAGGTGCTACGACAATTAATGAAGAAATGAAACTTGCGTGCGTAAAAGCCTTAGCTGGCCTTGTCTTTAAAGATACATCCGATATTGTCTCCTCCATTTATACCCAAGAAGAGCTAAGTTTTGGGGCCAATTATATTATTCCTAAACCTTTTGACCCCCGTCTTGTGATGGAGCTCCCTGTAGCCGTTGCAATTGCTGCCATGGAGACGGGTGTTGCAACACGCCCTCTTCAAGACTTAGAGGCCTATAAACAAGAGCTTTCTGAGTTTGTTTATCGCTCAAGCCTTCTTATGAAGCCTATTTTTACTCGAGCTAAGAAAATGCCACGCCGTATTGTTTATGCAGAGGGTGAAGATGAAAGAGTTCTGCAGGCGGTACAACGCGTGTTGGAAGAAAAAATTGCCTACCCTATCCTTATCGGACGGCGAGATGTGGTTGCAATGCGCATAAAACGACTTAATTTACGGATGGAACTGGATCGAGACTTTGAACTGGTAGACCCAGAAAATGATCCTCGGTACCATCAATATTGGAGCGAATTTCACCGATTGATGGGCAGAAAAGGAGTGTCTCCTGATTTTGCAAAAACTGTTTTACGAACAAACTTTTCTGTTATTGCTAGCCTTATGGTTCATTTTGGTGAAGCAGATGCTGCTTTATGTGGCCCCGTTGGTCGCTATTCCCATCATCTAGATTCTGTTTTGGATATTGTGGGACTTAAACCAGGATTAGAGGTAGCCGCTTCTCTTGGAATTATGGTCCTTGAAAAAGGATCTTTTTTCTTTTGTGATCCTT
>JACPNY010000050.1 GCA_016185255.1 Pseudomonadota bacterium | reverse complement strand
GAGTCTCTCTTCATGGGTCATCGCATAAAGACTAGAGATTGTTTTATTAACAATCTCTGGCGTTAAATAAAAGCCACTGACGCGCGTTCTATCATATCGCTCAAGGTTCATATGAAGAGCCGCCAAAGTCGTTAAGGTCCCACTTGTCCCAATAAGTTGAATATTCTTCTGTCTGAGGTGAGGATAAATAAAGGCTTTATCGCAAAAGGTTTTTATTTCTTTTGCAACCACTTTTCGTATTTTCTGCAGAGGACGATATGATTCGGGATTACTGCGCAGCGTTTCTGCTAAAGTGACGACACCTAAGGGTAAGGATATCCATTCAATAATTTCGGGAGGTTTTTGTGGGAAAAGTTCCATCCACATAACTTCCGTACTCCCTCCACCTATATCAAACGCAATAGCATATCGGGTGCTGGAATCAAGTAAATCTGCACATCCTATAATAGCGAGACGTGCTTCTTCAGCTGTCGAAATGACTTCAAGGTCAAGACCCGTTTTGGAACGAATAATCTCTAAAAACGCCTCACGGTTTGAAGCTTCTCGACAAGCCGCCGTCGCTACACATCGCAACCGCTGAATTTTATAAGATTTTAACTTATTAGCACATGTGGCAAGCGCAGAGAGGGCTCTCAAAGTTGCGGCTTCAGAAATATGACCTTTTGTCGCGAGTTCATCACCAAGGCGAATCACCCTTACAAAAGAGTCGACCACTTGTGGCCCCTTTGGTGTGACGGCAGCAATGAGGAGCCGACAAGTATTAGTACCTAAATCAAGGGCTGCAATATAGTCTTTAGGGGGGGGCCCCTCTTTAGAAGACGATTTAATCATAGCAAATGCCTAATCATCGACTGTTTCTAATCCTCTGGCAATTGAGTGGCCTCTAATTTCCAGTTTGGATCAGAGCTAGCAAGATAACGAGAGAATGTCCAAATGTCTGTCACTTCTACATAGCGATCTGGATCTCCCTCCAGAAGTTTTCCTTTTTCACTTCTGGTAAGAAGGCATTGTTCAGAGACAAAACGAACAGTAATGTACGCTTTACCGTCTTCCTCTCGTTTATCAAGAATTTCTGCTGTCACAATGCGGTCCACATCAATTTCAAGAATTTTTTTGGCTTTTTTTCGTTTGGCAATAGTCTCTTCAAAGGTTTCAAGAAGAGGGCCGTCTAAAAGCTTATGAAGTACAGGAAGATCGCCTGTAGCATAAGCCTCTACAATTTTGCGAAACGCAAGAGTTGCCCCTTGCAAAAACCGATCTTCGTTCACATCCTTAGGCTTTTTTCTCTCATCCTCGACGATAGATTCTGCTACAGAAGCGGTTGCCCGTGGCCTAATGGGCACAACGACATCATCTTCTTCTGATCTCCGCTTACGTAGTGGACGCTCTGCATCATGGGTTCCAAGCATAAGCCACAAGCGATATCCTAAGAAAACAGCAACAGCTGCAAAAAGTATAATGTCAATAAATGCCATCTTTTATCCTTTCATTCCTTTTGTTATAGAGGAATTCTTTGTGTTTGTCATCTCACGTCCTGAAATTCCTTGCATCCTTTTTAAAAGGTGATAGGATGTAAAAAATATTCCTACTGTAAAAACAGAAGTGGGTCACCAGCCCACTTTTTTTATTGGGCTTTAATAAAGAGATGAGTATAGAGCAACACATTGAAGATATTATTACATCCGCTCTTTTAGACAAAGGATTTGGGGTTGTGCGTGTTCAGCTTCAGGGCTCTAAACGCAAGACGTTGCAAATTATGATTGAACGCCTGGACGAGACAAATATTACAGTGGATGATTGTGCGGATGTTACCCACATCGCCTCTGCTTTGTTGGATGTGAATGATCCTATTCACGAGTCTTATACATTAGAGGTGAGCTCTCCTGGAATGGACAGACCCCTTGTTAAACTGAGTGATTTCGAAAGATTTTCGGGATCAGCCATAAAAGTTGAGCTTAAAACTCCTTACGAGGGAAGCCGTCGGTTTCAGGGGATTTTACAAGGAATTGAGAAAAACCTTGTCAAGGTCAAGCTTATCCCCACAGAGAAAGACGGAAAATTTAACATTGCGGAATTTGCCTTTTCTGACATACAAAAGGCTAAGCTCATTCCCGATTACAAAGCATGAAGATCAGATTGAGGAAAAAATGACGGAAATATATACAAGCCCCGGAAGTCGTGAACTTTTACTCGTTGCAGAAACAGTAGCTCGAGAAAAATCCATTGAAAAAGATCAAGTTTTAGAAGCTATGGAGCAAGCCATTCAAAAAGCAGGCCGCTCAAAATATGGCTATGAACATGACATCCGTGCCACAATTGATCGCAAGACCGGGGAAATTACCTTAATGCGTTATCGTGAGATTGTGGAGGAAATAGAAAACCCCTTCACTCAACTGACTCTTGCTGAGGCTCATGCTGTTGATCCAGCTCTGAAAATAGGCGATTTTTTAACAGAAGTGCTCCCGCCCATTGATTTTGGCCGTGTAGCAGCTCAAACTGCAAAACAAGTTATTTTTCAAAAAGTACGCGATGCCGAGCGTTTCCGCCAATACCAAGAATACAAAGACCGTATCGGAGATATCGTGAATGGAATTGTTAAACGTATTGAATTTGGAAATGTCTTTATTGAATTAGGAAAAGCTGAAGCCCTCTTACGTCGAGATGAAATGATCCCAAGAGAAAATTTCCGCGTAGGCGATCGCGTGCGAGCTTATATTTATGATGTCCGGGAAGAACCTCGTGGCGCTCAAATCTTTGTCTCTCGTAGCTCTCCTGAATTTATGGCTAAACTTTTTATGCAAGAAGTCCCTGAAATTTATGATGGAATCATTGAAATTAAGTCTGTAGCTCGGGACCCAGGCAGTCGCGCAAAAATCGCCGTTACCACATCAGACCCCTCCATTGACCCTGTGGGTGCATGCGTCGGAATGCGAGGCAGTCGTGTTCAAGCTGTTGTGGCAGAACTGCAAGGAGAAAAAATTGACATTATCCCTTGGTCAGGAAACCCTGCTACGTTTATCGTCAACGCCTTAGCCCCTGCAGAAGTCGCAAAGGTTGTCGTGGACGAAGAGAGTCAACGTATAGATGTGGTGGTTCCTGAAGATCAACTGAGCCTTGCTATTGGACGCCGCGGTCAAAATGTGCGTTTAGCTTCCATTCTCTCTGGCTGGAAAATTGATATTTTGACAGAAGACCAAGAGTCAGAGCGCCGTAACGAAGAAGTAAAGACACGGTCTAAACTTTTTGTTGAAGCACTTGACGTCGATGAAATGATAGCTCACCTTCTCATTAATGAAGGCTTCACGAAGGTTGAGGAAGTCGCTTATATCGATGTGGCTGAAATAGCCTCTATTGAAGGCTTTGACCAAGATTTGGCAATGGAACTTCAGAATCGTGCGAAATCTTATTTGGATGCTCAAGAGCAACATTTGACAAAACGCTTAAAGGAGCTCAAAGTAGCGAAAGACTTACAGTCTTTAGCTGGGCTTGACCTTAATCTGATTGTCAAACTTGCTGAAAAAGGAATTAAAAAACTTGATGATCTTGCTGACCTAGCAGGGGATGAACTTCTTGAGCTTTTACCCCAAGAACGCCTTACCGAGGAGCAAGCTCAAAACATTATTATGGCAGCTCGCGCTCATTGGTTTGAGGCTGAAGATAAATCAACGGACAATTAAAAATAATGACGGACACAGACGGGAAAACAAAAGATAAAAAGCCGCTGACGCTTTCTGCCAAAAACCTTACCTTAGGTAAAGGAGGTGAAGGAGGTGCACATGTGCGTCAAAGTTTCACTCACGGCCGCTCAAAAACAGTCACCGTAGAAGTTAAGAAAAAGCGTGTCATTCTTCCTGGACAACAAGGAGAGACAGATAAACTTTCCCCAGAAGAGAAGTCTTTCACGAGCGCGGGGCTCACGTCTAAGGAAATTGAAGATAGGCTGAAAGCTCTTCATGGAACCATAAATACTCAAGCTGTTGAGGCTGAACGCAATCGTCTTAATGCTCTCGAAGAACAATCTCGCTTAGAAGATGAAAAGCAAGAAAAGAAGAGGGCTGACACTCTCACTTCAGAGAGCTCTTCCCCTTTACCCATAGAACCGGAAATTAAACTGGCGGAAGACGCTGTCTATAAAAAGAAAACCGTTTACTCTTCTTATGCCGACGAAGAGGAGGCAACTCGCCGGGGTAAAGGCGAAGACAAAGTTAAGGTTCCTGTAACAAAAAGAATTGAACCTCGCCGACGCAGCGGCAAACTCACCATTGTTCAAGCTTTAAGAGGGGATGAAGACAAGCCAAGCCGCAGCCTTGCATCCATGAGACGGCAGCGTGAGAAACGCAAGATGGCTGGAATGGAAGCTCCTCAACAAAAAGTCATTCGCGAAGTTATCATTCCTGAAGTTATTACCGTGCAAGAATTAGCAAATCGTCTTGCTGAACGAGGGGCTGATGTTATCAAGGTCTTGATGAAAATGGGAGTTATGGCCACCATTACCCAGTCCATCGATGGAGATACGGCAGAACTTATTGCCACTGAATTTGGTCATCAAGTCAAGCGCATCGCTGAATCAGATATTGAAATAGGACTCCATCTTAAGGAAGATGACGAAACTCAGATGAAACCTCGCCCTCCTGTCGTCACTGTCATGGGTCATGTGGACCATGGGAAAACGTCCCTTCTTGATGCATTGCGCAAAACTGATGTCGTTTCCGGAGAAGCGGGAGGCATCACGCAACACATTGGAGCGTATCAAGTTGTTATCGATGCAAACAATAAAATTACGTTTATTGATACACCAGGACATGCAGCCTTTACAGAAATGCGTGCTCGCGGAGCAAACGTCACCGATATTGTTATTCTTGTTGTTGCCGCTGATGATGGGGTTAAAGACCAAACGATTGAGGCCATTCATCATGCTAAGGCCGCAGGTGTCCCTATTATTGTTGCGATTAACAAAATTGACAAACCAGGGGCTGATCCAGAACGTGTTCGTAACATGCTCATGCAACATGAGATTTTCCTTGAAAAAGTTGGAGGAGACATTCTCGATGTAGAAGTTTCTGCAAAACAAGGCCTTAATTTAGACAAACTTGAAGAAACAATTCTCCTCCAAGCGGAAATTCTTGACCTTAAAGCCAATCCTAATCGACATGCGGAGGGCGTTATTGTTGAATCAAAGCTGGAACGGGGGCGTGGCGTTGTTGCAACCGTTCTTGTTCAAAAGGGAACTCTAAGGGTAGGTGATCTTTTTGTAGCCGGAGCCGAATATGGACGGGTTCGCGCCCTTATTGATGACAGAGGAAACCAAGTCATCGAAGCGGGCCCTTCTGTTCCTGTTGAAGTTTTAGGCTTTAACGGCGCTCCTCTGGCCGGAGATGATTTTGTTGTAACGAACAATGAAAACCAAGTTCGTGAAATTTCTGAGTTTCGCCAACGTCGCGCTCGCGAAGCAAAATCAGCCCTTTCTGCTCGGGGAAGCATGGAGCAGATGTTCTCAAAGATTGCAGCCGGTGAAATTAAAGATCTCCCTCTTGTTATTAAATCTGATGTGCAGGGTTCGATGGAAGCCATTAGTGGGAGCCTTACAAAGCTTGCAACAGAAGAAGTAAAAGTTAATATCCTTCACGCAGCCGTCGGTGAAATTACAGAAAGTGATGTCACCCTTGCCAATGCGTCTCAGGCTATGATTATTGGCTTTAATGTGCGCGCAAACCCTCAAGCGCGCGAAGCCGCTCGCCGCGATGGTGTTGAAATCCGGTATTATTCCATTATTTACGACGTCGTAGATGATATAAAGGCAGCTCTTGGTGGTCTTTTAGCCCCTACTTTACGAGAAAAATACCTAGGTGCTGCCGCCATTCGAGAGGTCTTTACCATCTCAAAAGTGGGCAAGATTGCTGGATGTATGGTTACCGAAGGGCTTGTTAAGCGCGGTGCGAAAGTCAGACTCCTCCGTGACAACGTTGTCATCCACGAAGGGAGCCTCAAAACTCTCAAGCGCTTTAAGGATGAAGTTAAAGAGGCTCGCGAAGGGTATGAATGTGGCATGGCCTTTGAAAACTACAACGACATCAAAGTAGGCGATACGATCGAATGCTTTGAAATTGAAGAAATTTCACGGACGCTGGAATAAATGACTCCAAAAGGACCCAGCCAACGCCAACTCCGCGTTGGGGAAGAAATTCGTCATATTTTAGCCGAGACTCTTACGCGCGGTCAGTGTGGAGATCCCCTTTTAGATAATACATCGATTACGGTTACAGAAGTCCAGATCAGCCCTGATTTTCAACACGCAAATGTTTATGTGATGCCTCTTGGAGGACAGCATTTGCCTGAAACTTTATCGGCTTTGAAGGAAAAGGCGTGGTATTTCAGAAAAGAAGTTGCTCATGCCTTGAAAATACGTGTAACTCCCCGACTTGTGTTTCACGCTGATAGGTCCTTTGATGAGGCGGAGCGAATCGAAAATCTTCTTAAATCTGTCAAAGTACAACAAGATACAAAAGAAAGAGACTGATAAAGAGTAGAGCCTATCAGGGGTGGTTTCGCTATGCATCAACCACCCCTCTTTAGTATTTACTTAGAGCTTTGTTTTCCAAAATCTTAGTCTGTCTTTGACCCTAAGTGAGCATAGGGCGTTCTCCTTAAAGGAACAAGTTAACTGATCTAATTTCTCTCTCTGCTTAGAGAGAGGATCCTTTGTGATCTGAGAATCCAAAGACATCAAGTTTAACTGAAGGGTTTCAGCTTTCTCTTGAAGCATTGAAAGCCTTATTTCTTGATAGCGTAAACTGAGCGCTCCATGCCCTTTGAGTGGACTTGGGTTTTCCCTCTGATCTTCATAGAGATCCTCATCAATAGAGTTTTGTTCCTCAATTAATGCGTCAACTCTCTTCTCCAAACTCCTCAATAGCTCATCTTGAGGATCCTCGGTTCTTAGAGATTGAGTTTCAACACTCCCTATTATCTTCTCTTGCTCAAGATCCAGCACAGAAGTTGTGGCTGTTGATGATACATTTATAACTGGTATAATGAGCTTAACTGGAAGGTTAACAGACTTCAGATGCTTAAGTCTCGTCTCAACATCACGGATAGAGCATTGCTTATCGCTACAGGAACTCAACAAGCTATTGATAAACATCCTTTGTGGAGACTGCAGATCTCTTGACACTTGAGAATCTAAGGAGATTAAGCGCTTTTCTAACTCGCTTAATGTCTCTTTGGCTTGTAAAAGTTTTTTTTCTTGGAGGCTTAGATTTTCCTCCGTGTGATCACTATAAAGATCCTCATCGATCAATCCAATGCCTAATTTCAAAGACTCTTCCACTTCCTTCAAGCTCTCAGTTAAAGGATCCTCTGTACTTAAGCTTGATGATACGCCCTCTTTTTTTTGAACCGTTAGGTCAGGTACTGTTGAGGACACCTGTATAACGGGCATAATTGTTCTAGGGGGAAGGGTAGAAGACTTCAGATGGTTAAATCTCTTCTCAACATCACGGATAAAGCATTGGCTCTTACTTAATGATCCCAGCAAGCTATTTAGGGCTTCTCTTGGCTTAGCTTGCAGATCCGTTGATGTTTGAGAATCTAACGTACTTAAGCGCTCTTCAAGCTCATGTAATGTCTTTTTTGCTTGTGAAAGCTTCTCTCCTTGGAGATTTAGGTTTGTTTCCGTATGGTCACTATAAAGATTCCCATCAATGCCACTAATCTCACTGTATAATTGTTCTAAGGACTCTTTCTCACTTTTGAAGTCCTCATTGAGAGTTCCCTCTGTTTCCTCTCCAATTCCAAGAGTTACTGTTGGTACAGACAAGGAAGGAGAAGAAGAGGGCAAAGATGGAGATTTTAGAAAATTGAGCTGCTCCTGAGTTTTACGAACAAGACAGAGAGTATCGCCAAAAGAATAAATTAACTCATTCATCTGTTGCCTTTGGGGAGATCGCCAATCTCTTGGTATTTGAGAGTCGATAAACATGAACCGTGACTCAAGTGCTCTGGCCGTTTCTTGCAACTTTGAAAAACCGACTTCGTGAAGTTGTAAACTTTCCACGGCATGCTCCCCAAATACGGCCTCCTTAAATTCCACAAGGTCTCTTTTCAATTCTTGCGTAGATTTTTCTAAGCTTACAAATTCCTCTTCAGGATTAAGATCTGTACTTAGATCTGAGGGTAACATCTTTTGAGAACCTGTTACACCAAAACTAGGAATAAAGGAGAAGAGCGGATCTTCTGTTTCAAGAGACACAACAGAAGATTTAGATTTTAGCAAGTTGAGTCTCGTTTGGACTTGACGAAGCTCACTTATGGTCGTGTTAAACGATCCAATTAATGCGCCCATTTGAAGTTGCTGTTTCGGCTGAAACTCTTCCGTTGCTTGGCTTATATTCAACAAACGTTTCCCTATTTCACGTGATTTTTCTTGCAACTGGGAAAGTTTCTTTCCTTGGAACCGCAGACTTTCTTCTCCATGCCCCTTGAGGGAACTTGGCTCCCTCTGATCTTCATAAAGATCTACATCAATAGAGCTTCGTCCTTCTCGTAAATCCTCAAGCTCTGTACTTAAGAGTTTCAGCTGCTCATCGAGAGAAACCGTTGATAGAGATGTTATATCTATTACTGGCTCAGAGTTGAGCTGTAAGGATAAAGAAGGAGTAAGAGAAGAGCGCGATCTTATAAATCCTATTTTGTTATAAGTTCGAGCAAACATACAATCGACTTCATCGAATAAAGTTAGGACATCTTGGACTCTACTCTGCTCGTCACTGTGCGAAAGTGTTGATTTAAGAGACAGAAGACCTGATTCAACCTCATCAGTTTCCTTCATCAACTTATCAAGTTTCTTTTCTTGGAGGTTTAGATTTTCTTCAGCGTGATTTCCAAATAAATTATAATCAACAGAATGAATAGATGTTTGTAAGTTTTGAATAAATTCTGCTGAACTTCTCAAGTTTTCTTCTAGAGAAACACCTGTATTTAGATCCGATGAGGAAGCCCTTAACCTCAAGACCAGATGGTGTCCATTTGTTGGTGTAATTGTTTCCGTTGAAGACAAAGGAGTATCAGAAGTCTCCGTATTTAATTCTGATGACGGAGCTCTTAACCTCAAAACCAGATGAAGTCCATTTGATGGTGTAATTGTCTCCGTTGGAGAAATAACCGTATTTACATCTGATGAGGAAGGAGTCACATCCACCATTAGCTCAGGGATGGGATCTCTCTGAAAATCGAGCTGTGGCAAAGCTTTTAGAGAGATAGTCGGCATGGTGGTAGGACGTGGATTAAGAAGACGGAAGGCTTTGAAGTCTAAGTCGTCTACCCATCCCAAATAGTCACTAAATTGACTCATTAAACGTTCAACTCGGCGCCTTTCTTGTTCAGAGAGAATCTCTCTATTTACAACAGGATCTAAAGCGCTCAAGAATCTCTTAAACTCAGTAGATCTCTTTTTTAAGCCTACAAGGTTATCTTGCTGAAGACGTACATTTTCTAATGTATGGTCAAATAATTTCTCGTTAATTCTAGAGAAACTCTGGATCAAATCCTTCATAGACTGTTCGAGCGTATCTATGCGCTCATCATGAGAAACATCCATAGATTGGAGTGTTTCATCAGGATTCCCCAGCAGCTCTAGACCCCCTAACTGCAAAAAGCTTAGATTATCTTCTTCCAAAGACGTAACTGGTAAATCTTGAGGCTCTGTGCGTTTTAAGCTCTTGAGAGACTCCTCTTGAATAATAGGTGAATCGAGTGTTGAATTCTCAACTCTCTCTTTTAATCCTATTCCTATTAACTGCGTAGAGAGTGGGAGATCTTCTTCCAACGACGTCGCCACTGGTAAATCTTGGGACTCTGTGCGTTTTAAGCTCTCGAGGTGTTCTTCTTGAAGAAGGCTTATAGGTGAATCGAGTCTTGGACTTTCCTTCTTTAACCCTATTTCTAGTAACTGCGCAGAGAGTAGGGCATCTTCTTCTAACGACGTCGCAACTGATAAGCCTAGAGGCTCTGTGCGTTCCAAACTCTTGAGAGACTCCTCTTGAATAATAGATGAATCGAACGTTGTATTTTCAACACTCTCCTTTAATCCTATTCCTATTAACTGCGCAGAGAGTGGGACGTCTTCTTCCAACGACGTCGCCACTGGTAAATCTTGGGACTCTGTGCGTTCCAAACTCTTGAGAGACTCCTCTTGAATAATAGATGAATCGAACGTTGGATTTTCAACACTCTCCTTTAATCCTATTCCTATTAATTGCGCAGAG
>JACPNY010000049.1 GCA_016185255.1 Pseudomonadota bacterium | reverse complement strand
AAAGAGCAAGCAACCGATGGACAAACTGAACACTTGGGGGGTTTTCCAGAAGATCTTTCCACCAGGGTGTTTGACTGAAAAACTCATGAGGAAGCAGATGTTCTCCCATCAACGGAAAGGTATTATAGAGAAGACCTGCCTTAAGTCCTGCAACGAGAGCTCCCCAGAAAGCGGTGAGAAGCACAAGAACGAGCAGGAGATAAGAAAGTTGTTTGAGGGACAAAAAAGCTTTTCGCGAATACCCCTTTCTCTCAATCGTCAGGATGTTGCGATAAAGATTGAGTGTCATCCATAAGGCCACCCCAAAAACGGCAAATCCCAGGAGAAGATGGGAAGCTAATCGATAGGGGCTGACATGGGGATCTTGCACAAGCCCGCTTTTCACCATGATCCATCCCATAAGGCCTTGAGCGGCCCCTAAGAGCCATAAAAGAGCCAGAGAGGGCCAAAGGGCACGATACTGTCTTTTAAAAACCATCAGAAAGGTTGGAATCAATAAAAGAAACCCCAAAAGCCGCCCCCACAGGCGATGGATATATTCTAACCAAAAGAGAGACTTAAACTCTGAAAGAGTGATCCCCAGATTAATTTTGTGAAATTCAGGACTTTGTTGATATTTGCTAAACTCAAGAAGCCAGTTCTCTAGAGTAAGGGGAGGAAAGATTCCTGTGATCGGCTTCCACTCCACAATAGAAAGGCCCGCTCCTGTTAAGCGTGTTATCCCTCCCATGATTACCATGCCAAGAATCATACAGCAGAGGGCAATCATACTGCCTTTAAAAAGAGTGTCGTTGTGAGAGGTCATAGAAAAAAGACTCTTCTTTCTTTTTTCTAAAGTCAAATGATTTCATTGTCTTTTTGAGAGAATCCTTTTATCCTCCTCTTATGAATAAAAACTTTCTTTTATTAATCTTTTCTTTGCTCCTCTCAGGATGCGTGGACCCCGTAGTGTGGGATGATACACCCTATTGGAATGAAGATTTTCCAAACTTTATTGGTTTTCCGAGTCGGTGCGCAGCCATTGCCTCACGTGGCGTTCATGAAGGAGAGGAAATGGCGGATCGCCTGAATGACTTTAAAAAATTAGAGCAAGAGCGTGAGCAGATCACTGCCCGTGATCAAGCCTTGCGGGAAAAAGCTTTTCCGTCTACTGAATAACTTGAAGTTTTGGCAAGATCTTGCAATGACGTAATCTATTGTTTATAAAACAAAAAATGAAAAAATTAGGTTAAGTAAGAATAAATCATCCCCCTCGATGATAGGGATGATGCTTTAAAATTTGTTGAGCCCTATAAATTTGTTCCATCAGCATAATCCGCACAAAAAGATGTGGCCAGGTCATACGGCCAAAGGAGAGAGATTTCTGAGCCTTGGCTTTGATCTTTGCACTCAAGCCATCAGCGCCTCCGATTATAAAGGTAGCTTTTCCCTGATGGTGGAGCTGAATGTCATTTAAAAGGTCAGCAAACTCTTCACTTCTTAGATTTTCTCCCCTTTCATCCAAGGTAATCAGAAAAGAAAAAGGAGGGAGCGCGTCTTCTAAGACTTTCTCTTCAACTTCACGAAGGTCAATTTTCCAGTCAAAGCGCTTTTTATATTCTTCATAAAGGGATTTAAGGGCTGGGTCCTTTAATTTTCCAGTAACAACAAGGGTGATGTGCATGTTAAGGAAGGGTATTTGATGGGTCTTCGCTTATGTCAAAGGTCCACATCTTTTCAAGATTGTAGAAGGCTCGGATTTCGGGACGGAAAAGATGCACAATCACATCCCCCGCATCCACTAAGACCCAATCACATTGAGGAATGCCTTCAATACGAACATTTTTGAGACCTTTTTTCTTGAGATCTTCTCGAAGAAGCTCTGCCATGGATCCGACTTGGCGCTGAGATGTTCCGGAGGCGATCACAAGATAATCCGCAATAGATGATTTCCCGCGCAGATCGATAGCAACAATGTCCTGAGCTTTTTTAGAGCTAAGAAAATCTTCAATGAGCTCTTTTAAAGCTTGGGGGGATAGTGAGTGTGTCAGAATCGAAATCTTTCTTAAATACCTGTGAAACTTAAGAAGTATATATAAAAATCTTCCTTAAAACGCAATAGGGGATGTATTTTCGTATTACATATTGGCTCAATATCATTCAATGATGTTGAAAATCGTATGTAGGGATTTAAAGAGATATCTTTCTATTTACGAAATCTTAGTGAAAAAATGTTATTTTTTTTAAAATAAAAACATAAAAAGAGGGGGATATGAGATATCTATCAAACGAAAGAAGCATTTGAAGACTTGAGTACGGGAAAAATCGATCTTCTTATCGGGCCTCTTTCTGTGACCCAAGCGAGTTTAGAGCAAGCTGATTTTACACTTCCTTTTTATGTCGACAAAGTTGTGCCGATTGTTACCCATGATTGTTTTCGTAACTTATGCCGACTATTTGAAATGATGTTTGTTTCCTTTGGATGGATTCTGGGCGTCTTTATCATTTTGTATGCGTTGTACCTTTATTTTTTGTGGTATTATGAACGGGATCATATGATCACTCTTCCAGAGGGATATCGAGAGGGAATCTCCCATCTTTTTTGGAAACATCTTTTAATAGGTCGGCACACGGATGAACCCCCTAAAAGTATACAAGGGAAGGGATTAATTGTTTCAAAAATTATATTATCCTACCTTCTTCTGACAGTATTGAGTGGGACGTTGATCTCTTTTTTAACAGTTGCTCTTTCGGAATGGGCTGATCCTATTCAAAGTATTTCTGATTTAGAAAAAAGAAATGTGGGGGCAATTACTGATTCAAGATCCTTTAAAATAGGCAAAAATCTAGGGATAAAGATGTTTCCCTTTGGATCGGTGCAAGAGGGCATAAAAGCACTTAAGAGCGGACAAATTGGGGCCTTCTTGTCTGATCTTTCTCTAGCAGATGCCTATCTTAAGGACGTAGGGAGAAAGGGCGTGGACATAAGTCATTTTGTTTTGAGGCAAGACCTTCATGCTTTTGCCACACGTCCTGGCAGTCCTCTTTTAAGAAAAATTAACGAAGAGATGGTAAACTTAAGAAAAAAAGGTGTGCCGACAAAAATCTGTAAAGGATATTTAGAAAAAGGAGTCAAGGACTGTGATCTTTAAAAAACAGAAGAAAGCTATGCAAACGTTAGGAATTTTGCTTTTAACCATCTCTCCTCTTTGGGCCGAAGGAGGAGTTTTGGGCTGGATTGAAGGTAAGAGTACGCAAAGTACGAATAATCCTTGTGCACAGTTTCCTGGAACGCGCCTTTATCCAGGCACAGCACATACATGCTACAAATGTCCAGAAAAGGTGACTTTTACAGGAACGGAGCAAAGTCCAGCATGTTCAGTGAGTGAAACAAAGCTTAACGCATGTAAGAATGAGGGGGGAGTTCGGGGAAAAGGAAACGTTTGTATTTATTGTCCATCTGGGCAGTATAATGGAGTGGCCTGCATTTAAACGTCTTGACAGAAATATGTGGAAACGGTAGTGAAAGAGTGTATCGAGCAAAATTTTATGGATTTTGCTATGGGCACCTTTTTAAGTAAATGAGAGATCCTATGTTTGCAATCATCAAAACTGGCGGAAAACAATATAAAGTAGCCGCAAATGATATTATTAAAGTCGAGAAGCTCTTGGGAGATTCGGGCGATTCCATTGAATTTACAGATATTCTGATGATGGGGCAGGGGGAGGCCGTAAAAGTTGGGGCTCCCTTAGTGGCTAATGCAAAGGTTTATGGGACTGTTCTCGATCAAATTCGCGATGACAAGGTCATTATTTTCAAGAAAAACCGTCGTCACAACTATCGGCGCAAAAATGGTCATCGTCAGTATCTGACGGTTGTGCGCATAACAGATATTTTAGCTGATGGAGCGAAGCCTTCTCCAAAGAAAGCTGAAGCAGAAAAGTCCGTTAAAAAAGTTGAGTCTAAAGCTGTGATAAAGGAAGAAAAGCCCGCAAAAAAAGCAGCGCCTAAGGCACCTGTAAAGAAAGCAGCACCTAAAGCAGCAGCAAAACCAGAGAAAGCAGCGCCTAAAACCACAAAAGCGCCTAAGAAGTAAGGAGATTTAAGAGATGGCACAAAAGAAAGCCGGAGGTAGTTCCCGTAACGGTCGCGATTCTGAGGGGCGCCGTTTGGGAGTAAAAAAGTTTGGCGGAGAAGCTGTTCTCCCTGGAAATATTATTATTCGTCAACGCGGCACAAAATATTATCCTGGTAAACTTGTAGGGATGGGACGGGATCACACTCTTTTTGCCCTTGCAGAAGGTCATGTAAAATTTTCCCGTGGAGCTATTGGCCGGACGTTTGTTTCCGTTGAATAGTTCTCTTGTCATCCCGAACTTGTTTCGGGATCTTGTTTCCTAATCACGAGATGCTGAAACAAGTTCAGCATGACAGTTAAAGTCTTATGAAATTTCTTGATGAAGCAAAAATATTTCTTAAAAGTGGCGATGGGGGCGCTGGCTGCGTCGGGTTTCGTCGCGAAAAATTCATTGAATTTGGCGGCCCAGATGGCGGAAATGGTGGCAAGGGTGGGGACATCATTTTTGAGGCCGTCTCTAATCTAAACACCCTCATTGATTTTCGATATCACCAGCATTTTAAAGCGGAGAAGGGGCACCAAGGAATGGGAGGCAGCCGTTCGGGAGCTGCCGGAGAAACGCTTGTCATTCGTGTTCCTTTGGGAACGCAAATCCTAGCAGAAGATAAGGAAACAGTGCTTGCTGATTTTACAGAAGAAGGCCAACGTCTTGTCTTTTTAAAAGGAGGAGATGGAGGCTTTGGGAATGAGCATTTCAAATCGTCTACTAATCGCGCTCCTCGCCATGCAAGCCCTGGGTGGCCTGGGGAGGAATTGTGGGTTTGGTTACGTCTCAAGCTTATTGCAGATGTGGGTCTTGTGGGATTACCTAATGCAGGTAAGTCAACTTTTCTCTCTGTTGTGTCCCGCGCAAAACCCAAGATTGCTGATTATCCCTTCACCACCCTGATCCCTAATTTGGGGGTTGTGTATATCCATGATAAGGAATTTGTGGTTGCGGATGTTCCGGGGCTTATTGAAGGGGCCCATGAAGGCGTCGGCCTTGGAACTCGCTTTTTAGGCCATGTGGAGCGTTGTAAAGCCATTCTTCACCTTATTGATGGAACCCAAGAGAACGTAGTAGGGGCCTATAAAACCATTCGCCATGAGCTCGATTTATATGGCCAAGGCCTGAAGGAAAAGACTGAAATTATTGTCCTTAATAAGGCAGATGCCTTAACGGATGAGGCCATAGCAGAAAAAATAAAGGCCTTGAAACGAGCAACAAAACAAAAGATTTTCGTGATTTCTGCCATCAGTCGCCAAGGCGTTCCTCAGGTTTTAGAAACGCTTTTAAAGATTATCGAAGATGATGTTCAGATATAAAAAAGATATTTTATATTTTTATAGTATCAGAACAATTATCGATTGTAAAATTTTTCAATTGGCTATTTGAAATAATTAAGGGCAAAAATGCAATAACGAATCTTGCTCTGACAAAGCTATCGGGGCTATGGAGTTGCTCCCCTAGCTACTCTATAGCCTCGTTAATTTCTTACCTCTTGCATTGAATGCAACACCTATTTAGACTTTTTTAATGCAAGCGTTTGCTTGCATTAAGTCTTTAACTATGGAGGTGTTGCATGAAATTTTTTTATAGAAATTTAAAGCTTACTTTAAAAACATCCTTTCTTTTTCTTTGCTTTGCTCCAAACCTTTTAGGGTTTAACGATTTTGTTGATTCAAACGGTCATAAAATTGCCTTTGTCCTAAGAAAAGATCAAAACTTTACCCGAGACAAAGAAATCTTTGTCGACTCATTTGATGAAAACTATAGTGCGCTGACGCCCTCTGACATAAAACCTCATTTTAAAACACGCAATAACGTAAAAGACTGGCTTTCCAATGTGTTCAATGACGAGCAAAAAGATTTCCTTCAAGCTAAACATCCAACCCACTGGATTAATTTAACAAAGGATGGACAAGGCATTGGTTTTGCTATTTTCGAGCAATGGGGACATCAATCCGCAACGTGGCATATCCGACAAATGGCCATCCTTCCAGATGAGCAAAGACATGGATATGGTAAAGCCCTTGCCTTTTCAATCCTAGGCGTTCAGCCAGAGATCACTAAGCTGATTGCGGATACACGTAAGGCTAACCCAAAGGGACGTCCGTTCTTTAAGACAGTCGGGTTTAAAGAGCTTGAAAAGCCTCATGACCCTGAACTCGATCCCCAAGAGAAGTATGTTGGTCTTGAATGGACAAAGGTTATGAATGCTAAAGAAGAGTAACCCATAGATTTTCTTTTAAAGATAACTTGCAGCCTAATTAGGAACTTATCAGCTAGGCCGCAAGCATTTTAAAGAAGAACTAAATAGAGAAACGACGGGGCAACTGCATAGCCCTAAAAGCTATTTTGAACTCTCACCGGATCCTCGTCTGTGTGGGGATGACCTACGTGGAGTCGATGAAAAACACACATTTTTAGTCAAGAGCGGTATTTCTACCAAATTTACCTGACGTGATTCAAGATCATTTCTAAAAAAGGCGCTTGCATCCCCCATTCAATACGGTATATATACCCATCAACAAGAGGGATGATGACGAGCATGACCATCTTTCCAATTGCCTATATAAAATTAAGTTGACGAAATATTAAAATTGAGTAAGGTGACCTTTACAAACAGACAAGGAGCTGACATTCCATCCCTTTAGGGAAGGAAGTATGTCAAGCTCTTGCTTTGCGCTACAAGGCTATTTTTGAGTTTGTGTGAGCGAAAAAACGTGAAACTTTGGGGTTACGCTATTGTGTTCAAAACTATGGCAAAAGAAGGGATGTGTCGTTTGAGTTTCGCTTTATATACTGAGGACACACCAGTCTACACACGCTTTAGACTTACAGATTGCAAAAGTTGGACACGAGGAAAATTACAAAACACACATTAATTTTACATGAATGCTCTCCTGAGGCTATTGGGGAGTAGACACCATCAAATGAAACACTGACGAAAGAGGCATTAATGGCAAGAACCTATACGGAGCGTAAAAGAATTCGCAAAAGTTTTGCACGGATCCCTGAAATAGCTCCTTTGCCTAATTTGATTGAATTGCAAACCACATCGTATGAAAATTTTTTGCAAATGGGTGTTCCTGCAGACAAAAGAGCGTCTGTAGGCTTGCAAGAAGTATTTCAGTCTGTTTTTCCCATCAGTGATTTTTCGGGAAAATCCCAGCTTGAGTTTTTCAGCTATGATTATGATGCACCTAAATACGATATGGAGGAATGCAGTCAGCGCGGGATGACCTATGCGGCCCCATTGCGCGTTACTTTTCGCCTGGTTGTGTGGGATATTGATGAGGACACAGGCGCCAAATCCATCCGTGATATCAAAGAACAAGAAGTGTACATGGGCGATATCCCGCTTATGACGAAAAACGGAACTTTTATCATCAATGGAATTGAGCGGGTTGTTGTGTCTCAAATGCACCGTTCTCCTGG
Source organism: Pseudomonadota bacterium (assembly GCA_016185255.1). Lineage (GTDB taxonomy): Bacteria > Pseudomonadota > Alphaproteobacteria > UBA9655 > UBA9655 > UBA9655. The sequence continues at coordinate 10,930 of JACPNY010000049.1, read as the reverse complement.
TGTTTTCTTTGATCATGACAGTGGGAAATCCCATTCCTCTGGAAAATATCTATTCTCAACACGGGTTATTCCTTACCGGGGGTCTTGGCTTGATATTGAATTCGATGCCAAAGATATTGTCTATGCGCGTATTGACCGCAAAAGAAAACTTCCCGTAACAACCCTTTTGATGGCGCTTGATAGTGCGGAGACAGAAGCTAAACGCAAAGCTGCGCAAGAAAAAGGCGGAAAGCTCGATCCTCTTGAAGCGCAAGGCATGTCTCGGGAAGAGATTTTAAATGCTTTTTATGAGACCGTTGTTTATAGCAAAGTTGGCCAGAATTGGAAAACGGCCTTTCGTCCTGAAAGCGTAAAAGTCGGGAAACTTGCCCATGATTTGATTGATGCAAAAACAGAGAAAGTCGTAGCGGCTGAAGGAGCTAAGATGAATCCTCGTTTTGCACGGAAACTCCAAACGGAAGGGCTCAATGAAGTTCTCATTTTCCAAGATGATCTTGTGGGGCGTTACATTGCCAATGATTTGATTAATGAGACAACGGGTGAAATTTATGCGGAAGCGGGAGATGAAATTTCTCCAACCTTATTGGAAACATTGGCTGCAGCTGGGATTGAAGAGGTAACGACCCTTGATATTGATCATGTCAGTGTTGGGGCTTACTTACGTAATACATTGATGGCAGATAAAAACCTAACGCGTGAGGATGCTCTTTTAGATATTTACCGGATTTTGCGCCCAGGAGAGCCACCAACGGTGGAAGGTGCAGAAGTTCTTTTCCGCGCTCTTTTCTTTGATTCAGAGCGGTATGACTTGTCTTCCGTGGGACGTGTGAAGATGAACTCTCGTCTTGGCCTAGATGCGCCAGATACAGTTCGCGTTTTGCGCAAAGAAGATATTCTGGCCATGGTGAAAGTCCTTTTGGATTTGAAAGATGGGCGAGGAGAGATAGATGATATTGATAACCTTGGGAATCGTCGTGTACGATCTGTAGGGGAGCTTTTGGAAAACCAATATCGTGTCGGGCTTTCTCGAATGGAGAGGGCGATTCGGGAACGAATGAGTTCCGTTGAAATTGACACAGTCATGCCCCATGACTTAATTAATGCGAAACCGGCAGCGGCCATTGTGCGCGAGTTTTTTGGCACGTCTCAATTGTCTCAATTTATGGATCAAACGAATCCTTTGTCTGAGATTAACCACAAACGGCGCTTGTCAGCCTTGGGTCCGGGAGGGCTTACACGGGATCGAGCAACCTTTGAAGTTCGAGACGTCCATCCCACCCATTATGGGCGTATTTGTCCTATTGAGACACCGGAAGGGCCGAATATTGGTCTTATTAACTCTCTTGCGACCTACGCGCGCGTCAATAAGTATGGCTTTATAGAAACTCCTTACCGTAAGGTTATTGAGGGGAAAGTCACCAAGGAGATTATTTATCTGACAGCTATGGATGAGAGCAAGCATACGATTGCCCAGGCTAATGCAGAGCTAGATAAAAACAACCGCTTTACGGCTGACTTTGTGAGCTGTAGGCGGAATGGGGAATTCGTGGTCGCCCCTGCGACGGAAATTGACCTGATGGACGTTTCGCCGAAACAGATTGTTTCTGTAGCTGCGTCTTTAATTCCTTTTATTGAGAATGATGATGCAAACCGTGCTTTGATGGGATCGAACATGCAGCGTCAAGCAGTTCCTTTGTTGCGAACAGAAGCTCCTTTTGTTGGCACAGGAATGGAGGGCCCTGTGGCCCGTGACTCTGGCGTTGCAGTGGTTGCAAAAAGAACGGGGTTTGTGGACCAAGTCGATGCGTCTCGTATTGTAATCCGTGTGACGGATGAGAGTGCCATGACGGCGAGTAATGTGGATATCTACAACCTTTTGAAGTTTCAGAGGTCCAATGACAAGACGTGTGTCAACCAAAAGCCGCTTGTGAAGGTCGGAGATAAGGTTGAAAAGGGTGATATTATAGCGGATGGTCCATGTATGGATATGGGCGATCTTGCCTTGGGATCCAATGCTCTTGTCGCTTTCGTCTCTTGGAATGGATATAACTTTGAAGATTCCATTATTATTTCTGAACGGATCGTCAAGAACGATATTTTTACCTCCATTCATATTGAAGAATTTGAGATTGCCGCCAGAGATACGAAACTGGGGAATGAGGAAATCACACGCGATATTCCCAATGTAGGGGATGAAGCTTTACGCCATCTGGATGAAGCCGGCATCGTTTATATTGGAGCTGACGTAAAGCCAGGAGACATCCTGGTCGGGAAAGTGACTCCTAAGGGAGAGACTCCCTCCACACCGGAGGAAAAACTCTTGCGGGCGATTTTTGGAGAGAAAGCCTCCGATGTTCGTGACACCTCCTTAAGATTGCCTCCTGGGGTTCAAGGGACCATCGTGGAAGTTCGTGTGTTTTCTCGTCGAGGTGTGGAAAAAGATGAACGTGCCCTTGCGATTGAGCGAGCAGAAATCGAACGTCTTGCAAAAGATCGGGATGCCGAAAGATCAATTCTAGACCGGAATTTTTATGCCGCTCTCGAAGGTCTTCTTATGAATCAAAAAATTGTGAGCGCGCCAGCGGGTGTGAAGAAAGGCGCAAAAGTCACGAAAGCTATTCTTGATTCTTTGTCTAAAGGACAATGGCGTCAAATTACGGTTGAAGACGATGCAGTGGTGTCAGGATTAGAGTCCACAAAACAGCATCATGATGAAAGAATTGCGGCCCTTCAAGCTCACTTTGAAGATAAAGTTGAAAAATTGCGTCGCGGCGATGAGCTACCCACGGGAGTTTTAAAACTTGTTAAAGTTTTTGTGGCCGTTAAGCGCAAACTTCAACCAGGCGACAAGATGGCAGGACGTCATGGAAACAAAGGTGTTGTGTCGCGCATTGTCCCTGTAGAAGACATGCCGCATCTTGAAGATGGAACGCCAGTTGATATCGTTTTGAATCCTTTAGGACTTCCGTCTCGTATGAACGTGGGACAAATCCTTGAAACCCATCTGGGGTGGGCAGCCGCTGGGTTGGGGCGTCAAATCAATGATGTTCTGTCAAAAATGGCCATTGAGGAGCACAAAGATACGAATCTTTTGAGATCAACCTTAGATCATGTGTATGAGGATGATTCAATTGCTAAAGATGTTAAGGCGATGTCTGATGACGAGGTCGTCGAACTCGCTACTAATTTGACAACGGCAGTTCCTATGGCGACGCCTGTTTTTGATGGAGCGCATGAGGCTGATGTTAATCATCAGCTTAAGAAAGCAAACCTTGATACAAGCGGACAAGTGACCTTAATTGATGGGCGTACAGGGGAACCTTTTGATCGAAAAGCAACGGTTGGTTATATGTACATGCTCAAGCTACACCATCTTGTAGATGATAAAATTCATGCCCGCTCTGTGGGTCCGTACAGTCTTGTCACTCAACAACCTCTGGGAGGTAAGGCCCAATTTGGAGGCCAACGTTTTGGGGAAATGGAAGTCTGGGCGCTTGAGGCGTATGGAGCCGCTTATACCCTTCAAGAAATGTTGACGGTGAAATCGGATGACGTTTCTGGGCGGACAAAGGTTTATGAATCCATCGTTCGTGGAGATGATAATTTTGAGTCTGGTATTCCTGAATCTTTCAATGTCTTGACAAAAGAGCTGCGCTCTTTGGGATTGAATGTAGCTTTAGGAACAGAGGAATAATGATAAGTCATCAGTGGTCACTGATTACTACAAAAAGGAGCATAAAATGCGCGATGTAATGAATCTCTTTGGGCAGGTTGCTGGGCCTCAACATTTTGATAACATTAGAATTTCCATTGCAAGCCCTGAGCAAATTCGCTCCTGGTCTTTTGGGGAAATTAAGAAGCCTGAAACCATTAATTACCGTACCTTTAAGCCAGAGCGGGATGGCTTGTTCTGTGCGCGTATCTTTGGTCCTATCAAAGACTATGAATGTTTGTGCGGTAAATATAAGCGTATGAAATATCGCGGAATTATCTGCGAAAAGTGTGGCGTTGAGGTAACGTTGACCAAAGTGCGTCGTGAGCGCATGGGTCACATAGAATTAGCGTCACCAGTGGCGCATATTTGGCTTACAAAGTCTTTGCCAAGTCGTATTGGCCTTCTGTTAGATTTGATGCTTAAAGACCTTGAAAAAGTGCTTTATTTTGAAAATTATATTGTTCTTGAGCCAGGCCTTACGCCCTTGAAAAAAGGGCAACTTCTAGGAGAAGAAGAGTATTACCGAGCACAAGACGACTATGGCGTTGATGCCTTTGAGGCTGGAATTGGGGCAGAAGCACTGCGTCATATGTTGAGGGGTATCGATCTTGAAAAGGAACAAGTACAGCTCCGCCAAGATCTGTTTGAAACAAAATCTGAGTTAAAGCGAAAGAAATATGTGCGGAGATTAAAGCTGATTGAAGCCTTTCTTCAATCAGGGAGTCATCCTGAATGGATGGTGATGGAAGTTATTCCTGTCATTCCACCAGAACTTCGTCCCTTGGTGCCTTTGGATGGAGGACGCTTTGCGACCTCAGATCTTAATGATCTTTACCGACGTGTTATCAACCGAAACAATCGCTTAAAGCGACTCATGGAGCTACGTGCCCCGGATATTATCGTTCGAAACGAAAAGCGAATGTTGCAAGAATCTGTGGATGCTCTCTTTGATAATGGTCGTCGAGGACGGGTGATTACGGGAACTAACCGTCGCCCTCTAAAATCGCTCTCCGATATGTTAAAGGGAAAACAAGGGCGTTTCCGTCAAAACCTTTTAGGAAAGCGCGTGGACTATTCCGGTCGCTCTGTTATCGTTGTCGGACCTGAGCTGAAACTCCATCAATGTGGCTTGCCTAAGAAGATGGCGCTTGAGCTCTTCAAACCCTTTATTTATGCGCGTCTTGAGCGCTATGGCCTTGTGAATACAATTAAGGCTGCAAAGCGAATGGTTGAAAAAGAACGCCCTGAGGTCTGGGATATCTTAGAAGAGGTTATCCGCGAGCACCCTGTGCTTTTGAATCGTGCGCCGACTTTGCACCGTCTGGGCATTCAAGCTTTTGAGCCTGTGCTTGTGGAAGGCAAGGCAATCCAACTCCACCCATTGGTATGTACAGCCTACAATGCTGACTTTGATGGGGATCAGATGGCTGTTCATATTCCTTTATCTTTGGAAGCGCAGTTGGAAGCGCGTGTTTTAATGATGTCGACCAACAACATTCTGCATCCTGCGAATGGTAAGCCTATTATTACCCCCTCCAAAGATATTGTTCTTGGGCTTTATTATTTAACCATGGAGAGGGAAGGGGAGCTTGGAGAAGGAGCGGCCTTCTCGTCTGTTGCTGAAATTGAACATGCTCTTCATTCCAAGACGGTTTCACTGCATGCACGTATTATTGCAAGGTATGATTCGGTTGATGAGGATGGAAATAAGGTGTTTCAGCGCGTTCATACGACCCCTGGACGCATGCTCTTGTGGGAGATCATGCCAAAACATCCTGGTGTGAAATTTGAGGCTATTAACCAGTTGCTAACACAAACCGAACTTTCAAAGCTTGTGGATATGGTCTACCGGACTTGCGGTCAAAAAGAGGCCGTTGTTTTTTCTGACCATTTGATGGGGCTTGGATTCCGTTATGCCACTGTTTCTGGGATTTCCTTTGGTAAGGATGACCTTGTTGTGCCGGAAGAGAAGAAAAAGCTTGTTGCGGATACACGTGAGAAAATTGGAGAATTCCAACAGCAATACATGGATGGTTTGATTACGAATGGTGAGCGCTACAATAAAGTGACGGATGCTTGGACGAAATGTACAGAGCAAGTTGCTGAGGCGATGATGAAGAATATTTCGGAAATTAAACCAGGCGAGCCTGTAAATTCCGTTTATATGATGGCTCATTCTCGTGCTCGAGGATCCGCGGCGCAGATGCGTCAGCTGGCCGCTATGCGGGGATTAATCGCAAAGACATCAGGTGAAATTATTGAAACTCCTATTATTTCCAACTTCAAGGAAGGGCTTAATGTTCTTGAGTACTTTAACTCTGCCCATGGAGCGCGAAAAGGATTAACGGATACAGCTTTGAAGACGGCAAACTCTGGATACTTAACCCGTCGTCTCGTGGACGTGGCCCAAGATTGTATTATTGTTGAGCACGATTGCGGAACAGAAAAGGGGCTTACGGTACGTGCTGTGGTTGAGGGAGGTGAAGTTATTACCCCTCTTGGTGACCGGATTTTAGGGAGAACGGCTGCTGTTGACATTATTGATCCTGTTGCAAACAAAGTCATTGTTCCTGCAGGCATGCTCATTGAAGAAGCCCATGTGGAAGATATTGAAAAAACAAGCGTTGATGAAATTTTGATTCGTTCCGTTCTGACCTGTGAGACAAAAGATGGAATTTGTTCAAAATGCTATGGTCGTGATTTGGCTCGGGGAACCCCCGTTAACATGGGCGAAGCCGTGGGTGTGATCGCCGCGCAGTCCATTGGTGAGCCAGGCACTCAGCTGACTATGCGTACATTCCATATTGGTGGTGCTGCTCAGCTTGCAGTTGAGCAATCGAGTATTGAGGCCACTGCAGGAGGAGACGTCTTCATTAAAAATCGAAGCGTTGTGAAGAATGGCAAGGGCGAGAATATCGTTATGAGTCGTTATTCAGAGATTTGTTTGATGGATGAGCTGGGCCAAGAGAAAGCGCGCTATAAGCTTCCCTATGGAGCTCGCCTTTTGGTTGATGATGGGATTCAGGTGAAACTTGGAGATAAACTTGCGGATTGGGATCCTTATACCTTGCCGATTATCTCTGAAGTGAGCGGGATTGTTCACTATGTTGATTTGGTCGAGGGGCTTTCTATGCGAGAGGCGCTGGATGAGTCTACGGGTCTTACTAAACGTGTTGTAGCTGATTGGAAACAATCAACAAGAGGGGCTGATCTGAAACCGCGGATTGTCCTCAGGGACAAGGACGGCAATCCACTTCTCTTTGCTAACGGCGCAGAAGCGCGGTATTTCTTGGCTGTAGATGCGGTTTTGATTGTGGAAAATAATACCAAAATTCATGCGGGAGATGTGCTTGCACGTATTCCTCGGGAGTCCACAAAAACACGTGATATTACAGGCGGTCTTCCTCGGGTGGCAGAGCTCTTTGAAGCACGCCGTCCAAAAGATGCGGCTGTTATCAGTGAATATGATGGTCGTATTGAATTTGGAAAAGACCACAAGACAAAGCGTCGTGTGCTTGTGGTGCCGGATGATGAAACATTGTCTCCTATTGAATATTTGATTCCTAAAGGAAAGCACATCGCGGTGCAGGAAGGCGAAATAGTCAAACGCGGAGATATCATCATGGACGGGAACATGGTTCCTCATGATATTTTACGTGTTCTTGGAATTGAGGAACTAGCTCGATATGTGATCAATGAAATTCAAGAAGTGTATCGTTTGCAGGGGGTTCCTATTAACGATAAGCATATTGAAGTTATCGTCCGTCAAATGATGCAGAAAGTTGAAATCACCGATCCAGGAGAGACAACATTCCTTCTTGGGGAACAGGTGGATAAGCAAGAATTTGAAGATACAAACAAGCTTGCCATTGAAGAAGGGCGTCGTCCTGCAAAATGCCATGCAGTTCTCCAAGGAATTACAAAAGCAAGTCTTCAGACCCGTTCTTTCTTCTCAGCGGCTTCTTTCCAAGAAACCACTCGTGTCCTTACAGAAGCAGCTGTTTCCGGAAAGGTTGATGAACTGAAAGGGCTGAAAGAGAACATTATCGTGGGACGCCTTATTCCTGTGGGAACCGGAAGCGTTGTCAATCGCTTAAAACAGATTGCAGCCGGGCGAGACCAGGACACCCTCTCTCTAAAGGCATCAAAAGCAGCCGCAGTTTTGGCCCATCACCACCAGCAAGATGAGTTGGTGATGCAGGAATAGTCTTTCCTCTGGATTTACGGAGGAAAAGACTACTTTTTCCAGCAAAAATTAATCATAAAAAAGCCCCTATTTGGATAGGGGCTTTTTCATCAGTTAGCCAGTTTTGATGTCTCTATATCTATTCAATGTTTAGCGATAGTGTCGTACCTACACCAAGTGGAAGTTCAGTTACGCCATCAAAAGCAAGATTCCGGAGTATTAACCAGGTTTGTGTTTCACCGGCTGGCACAACAGAAGAGAAAGCAGCTTTTATCTCACCCTTCTTCACAATAACTCCCCCATCATAATAACCATTCTGTGCTGTGTTAAGAAAATCTATGGCTGTATCTTCTGTTGCTGGATTAATAAACTTACACGTAACAGTCAGTTTTTGGCCTTCTTTAACAGGAAGAGGGTCTGTCTTTAAAAGACCTAGTTTTTCCCAGCCCTCTAAGAGTTTAGGGTTTTCATAGGTAGGTTTTGCTGACGTAGGTTTCGTTGATTCTGTTGTTTCGCGGTCTATATCAAAATATAAGGTCTGCCTATCACCATTAAGCTCTACTCGAAATTGTATAAGGACATTCGAATAGTCCTCAACCTCTGTCCAAAACAGCTTTTTTGTGCGGATTGCGTCTACGAGTGTCGCTCGCTCGAAGGCATGCGTTTCATCATATATAAAAACTCCTTTTTCACCAGTGCTTAATTTGGCGACAATAGAGCCATGTGTTTCGAAGTCAGTCACAATGGTGGGGTCTGAGAGCTCAGTTACGGTGTCTGTGATGTAAGGTCTGGGTTTCCTTGTTATTGTACTAATAACCTCATCTTTCATTGCTAATACAGGCGTTGCTGCCAACAATGAAGCTGTTGCGAGTAATGTAAAGATAGTTTTTTTCATAATAATCACCTTTTTTTTATGTTAACAAGTTATGGGCAATTTTTTACATAACCTATAAATTTCAAATTTTCAATAATAAACTTCACGATGTGTCATTTATACATCATCTGTATTTGTTTGATTGAGATAAAATCATAAAAAAAGCCCCTATTTGGATAGGGGCTTTTTCGTCAGTTAAGTAGTTTTGATGTGTTTATATCTATTCAACGTTTATCGATATTGCACTAATACCTACACCAAGTGGAAGTTCGGCTGTACCATTAAAAGCAGGATTCCGGAGTACTAACCAGGTTTGTGTCTCTCCCTTTGGAACGAAAGAAGTAAATGTGGCTTCTGTCTCACCCTTCTTCACAATAACTCCCCCAGGATAATAAGCGTTCTGTGCCGTATTAATAAAATCTATGGCTGTGTCTTCTGTTGCTGCAGCAAACTTACACGTAACAGTCAGCTTTTGGCCTTCTTTAACAGGAAGAGGGTTGGTTTTTAAAAGCCCTAGTTTTTTCCAGTTGTCTAAGAGCAAAGGGTTTTTATATGTAGGTGACTTTGTTGCTTCTTGTTCTATATCAAAATATAGTTCCCTGATATGACCATCAAAGTGTACTTGAAATCGTATCATCTCGTCCGAATAATCAGGAAGACATACCCAAAGCACTTTGTTTGAGCGGATCGCGTCTATGAGTGTCGCTGGCTCGATGCCATGCTCCTTATCATATTTAAAAACTCCTTTTTTACCGGTGCTTAACGTGGCGACAATAGAGCCATGTGTTTCGAAGTCATCAACAATGACGGAGTCTGCAAGCTCTTTTGGGGTGTCTGTGATGGAAGGTCTGGGTTTAGATGTTAGTGTACTAATAATCTCATCGTCCATTGCCAATATAGGTGTGGTAGCCAACAATGAAGCCGTTGCGAGTAATGTAAAGATAGTTTTTTTCATAATATATACCTTCATTTGATTATAAAAAACTTATGTTTTGTTTAAAATATAAATTTAAACATTGCAATAAGAAATTTTAAAATGTGGCATTTATACATCAGCTGTACTTGTTTCATTGAGATGCAGTCATAAAAAAACCTTATCAGCAGATAGGGTTTTTTTATTCGGTTATGTTAGTTTGATGGGTATATTTATTTTATGTCTATAGATAATGTATCCAGCTTTAGCCCCAATGAGAGGTCTCTCAAGCCATTAAAAGCAGGATTCCGAAATATTAACCAGGTCTGAGTCTCATTTGGTGGTACGATAGAAGAGAAGGTCGCTTGTGTATCACCGAGATCCACAACTAATCCTCCAGGATAATAAGCATTCTGTGCTGTGTTAAGAAAATCTATAGCTGTTTTTTCCGTTACCTCACTAAAGGTGCACTTAACGGTTAGCGTCTGACCTGGTGTAACAGGGATGGGGTCTGTCTTTATAAGACCCTGTTTAACCCAATTTTCTAATAAGTTAGGTACAAATCCCCCCTTTAGAAAATTCACAGAGTGGAGTGGCGCATTTGGATCTTGGTCGTTAAGAGTGAGTGAAAAATTAACAGAGTTCGGTGTAGTTGTCATATTTACAACATCTGTGGTTTCATAACTCTGGATAATTTGCTCAGCGAGTGTGTCAAACGCTATGAGGTTTGTTGAATCGTATTCATATACGTCTAATCGATTGTTTAGAGGATCCTGGTAAAGAAAAGATTTGCTCTTTAGGAGATCTAAAAGAACCTCATCAGATATGGTGTCTGCGGTAGTGGTGTTTGTGATGTAAGGCCTGACAGCATATGTTACAGGCAAATCGCTCTCTTCCATGGCTAACACAGGCGTTGTAGTCAAGAATGAAACAGTTGCTAATAATGTAAGAATTTGTTTTTTCATAATATCTGCCATCGTTTGATTGTTAAAAATGTATGTTTTTTTACAATATAAATTTAAACATTGCAACAAGAAATTTTGTGACTCATCATTTATTTAATGAGATAAGTAATATACCCATTCAAGTTGAAAGTGTGGCCTTTTATTGCAGCTTTCTCATTGTCATCCCCGCGCAGGCGGGGATCCAGAAAATGATTGAAATGAGTTCACTTTTTCAAAAATTAAACTGTATTCCATTTTTTACCCTTGATCATTTTCAACACCAGAAAATCCTAAGGTT